>CALFKA010000046.1 GCA_937880545.1 uncultured Clostridia bacterium
CGGATGGTCCGTTTTTTCAATGGGTGTTGCGTTTACTTTGAAATCTAACCAAAAATGGTGTATTTCTGTACGCCGTTTCTCTCTAGCGGCTCAGTTTCTTGATGCTGATGTCGCCATTCATCGTCTCAAACCGGATAATGCTTTTTTCGTCTCCATAGTAATAATTATCCTCCACCTTTCTGGTTTTTACATCGATCAGCACTTTTCCACTCATCGCTGAGTGTTCCAGAACAAAGCCAGTTTCTTCAGGAAGATGAAGCGAAAGGTCGCCATTCATCGTATCTCCTCTGAGTTCATCTACATGACCATAGAATTCCAGATTTCCCGCCATGGAGTTATAGAGTACTCTCGCAACATCCGAGTGGACCGTGGTGTCGCCTCCCATCGAATCTACTTTCAGCATTCGCAGTTCTTTTACATCGATCTTAATGTCTGAGTTCATGGTGTTGATTTGCACTCCTTCTAACGGCATCTCTGAGGGAATAATAATCTCCAGCTTCTTCTGTGCAAATCCAAAATTTAACACTTTTTCCGCAAAAGTGAACTTCAACGTATTGCCTGATCGATACCAGTGCATTTTGTATTTGTCCGGATCTTTCACTTCCCCGGTTTCATGCACTTCAATCATCTCCACCTCTCCCGAGGCGATGACAATATCCCCGTTAGACCAATCGATAGTTATTTCGGTAATACCTGAAGCTTCTATCTGGTATGCACCTTCAATAGGCCTCAACTCTCCGCTTTCCACTTTATTTCCACGTATGTAGCCAAATGTCCGCTCGATGGTCTCACCCAGGCCCATCCGCTCCATTGACTGTGTCAGATCACCAAATTGCCCGCCCATCCAGAAAGCAACTCCGATCAGGATGAGTCCAACTCCGACGATAATCAGAGCCACTCGCATGAACTTACTCATTATATTCTCTCCTTCTGATGATATATTTTTTCAACCACCCAACTATTCGTTGAAACAAATCTCTGAGCACATTTGTGAACCGGAAAAATAGCGCAAGCAGCAAGAGTCCCACCCCTACACTCATAATGGCACTTCCGATACTCAGTATTAGATGAGTCGGCGTCGTTGTATTTGTAATTGCAGTATAGAGAAATGCAGTCGCCACTGCCCCTACTCCTACTATCATCGCAATAACTCCTATAAGAAGGCCAAAAAGTCCTCCAATCATTCCGAGTACAACAGAAAACACGGGCAGCCAGAGGGGCGCAAGCAAAATGACAAGGAGGATCTCTTTCCATCCCCATTTCTTTCTTCTTTCCATATGCCGTCGCACAAGTCTCTGAAGTGGCAGTTCCTGAAGAATTTTCTCTGCGGCTTTTTCCGGCTCCTCCATGGCTGCGGTCGCCTCTTCTTCCAGTAAGGCATCTTCTAAGCGGTCATCAATCATTTCACTGTAATAGGCCAGATGAACATCCACTTCTTCTGGAGGCAGGTCTATCAGACACCTCCTCAACCGCTCAAGATACTCCTTTTTTGTCATCTTCTCTCTCCAGGATATAGTTGTAGATTCTTTCCATTTTCGGCCAATTGTCCAAGAAGTCTTCGATCTGTATCTTCCCTTTTCCTGTAATGGAATAGAACTTTCGCAGTCTGCCGGCATGTTCCACGCTGTAGCTTTTCAGACTCTCTGCGCCTTCAAGTCGTCTCAAGATAGGATAAAGCGTCGACTCTGAAATCTCGACGATCTCCGCCAGTTCTTTAATAATTCTGTAACCGTAGGAATCCTTTCGGTAAATAGCACTCAGTACACAGATGTCGAGGAGAGATCGGAAGAGCACACGTCTGAACTCCAGTCACATCACGATCTCGTA
>CALFKA010000047.1 GCA_937880545.1 uncultured Clostridia bacterium
CAATGACAAGAATGGGAATCGCTACCCTGCTGGGAAGAACACTGACCATGGCTGAGAGATACTTGAAGAAAAAGGAATCAGGGGAAGATTTGTTCGATCCAGAAATGGAAGCTCTCATCCCCCTGCTTAGAAAAGAGATACCAGCTCATATTCATGCACATCGTTGCGATGATATTCTAACGGCACTTCGAATTATGAATGAGTTTAACCTAAACAGTACAATCCTTCATGCTACAGACGCTAAACCCATTATTAATGAAATAAAAGATGCAGGTATTATCCCTATTCTGGGGCCTTTTTGTGGTCCGGCAGGTAAACCTGAAAACTCGATGTACTCATTCAAAACTGCCTCTCTCCTTGAAAAAGCCGGGATAGATTTTGCCATGACTACTGACCATGATGTATTTCCTGTGTGGTTACTGATCGATTTCTGTGCGATTGCAGTCCGAAACGGACTTTCAGAGGAAGCCGCGCTTCGCTCAGTTACAATAAATGGGGCAAAGGTCGCTGGAGTAGATGATCGAGTCGGGTCGCTAAGAGTCGGCAAAGATGCGGATATAGTCGTATTCGACGGTCACCCTCTACATTATCTATCAAAAGTACGTGCTGTTTTCATTAACGGAGTTAGAGTACGCTGAAAAACAGCAAATTATTCGCCACAATTCATTCTCACCTACGTTTTTTTGAGTATAAACATCGTCAAGTCAGATTTATTTATGCGGTGACGAATGCTTCCAGGAGCTCCCTCTCGCAGATATCACCGGTGCGCACATCCATTCTCACATTTCCACGGCTGAGTACGACAATCCTGTCAGCATACCGCAGAGCCATCCTCGGGTCATGTGTCACCATCACCGTCATCATCCGGTGACGATCGACAAGTTCACGCGTCTTCTCCATCACCAGTTCCGATGTCGCCGGATCGAGCGCAGCTGTATGTTCATCCAAGAGAAGAATTTTGGGCTGCTTCATCGTCGCCATGACAAGAGCCAGCGATTGTCTCTGTCCGCCCGAGAGTTCACCCACCAGTGAGCCAAGTTTGTTCTCCATTCCCAAACGAAGCTCGGCAAGCCTTGCACGATAAAAATCCACTCGCTCCCGACGCACCAGCTTTCTGAGAGTAGAGTTTTTCCCTTTGTGATCAGCGAGCGCCAAGTTCTCTAGAACTGTTAAAGATGGAGCGACTCCCATCGAAGGGTTTTGATGAACCCTTGCAATCTCTCTTGCCCGCACACTCTCTTCGATCTTTGTGATATCTACCTCGTCGAGATGGATCGTTCCGGCATCAGATGTTTTTGCTCCTGATATCAAATCTAGGAGTGTAGATTTACCACAGCCATT
>CALFKA010000048.1 GCA_937880545.1 uncultured Clostridia bacterium
ACGAGATCGTGATGTGACTGGAGTTCAGACGTGTGCTCTTCCGATCTATTGATATCTCGGCTTTAGAACGCGCGGCGATGAACTATGGAAGCCCTAAGACGGGCAAGGGCATGCTGAAGTTCAAAAAAAAGCAGAAGGCCGCTGTTTTCGGATCGGATCTGTTTTCACTCACCCTGGCTGCAGAACTGGCGAGAAAAAGCTATCCCACCAGTTTTTATGTCCCTCAGGCGGATGCGATCTCTCTGATGAAGGACTGTGCCCCTTTTCTATCGGAAGAGGATTTAGTCGAAGAAGCCACCAGGCTTAAAGCGCTGGATATAAACATCGTCTACTCGTCCGGCCTCACAAAAGAATTCTTTGAGAGTGAGAAGAAAGATGTTGATCTTGTCGCTGCATCCCGCCATTTTCTAAGCAACTGCTTTCCCGGAGACTTACCGGATAGCAGGACTCTGTTATCTCCCGTTTCTAAGCTACTAAGCTCTCAAAACATCGATCCGGGTGTTTTGGAAGCCATGTTTGATGCAAGGAGGGCGGCTGTCTCTGCCGATCGTATATCCCAGGGCTTGGATCCGGGGAGTTCACGTGGAGAGGAAGGGGCCAGAGAATCCCGACTGTATACCGACATGAGCGAAGCCTCTTCGGCAAAGCGGGTTCCCGAGCCGAGAGAAGGTTACGGAAGAGAAGCGGCTATCGAAGAAGCCTCACGATGCATACAGTGTACATGCGAGGAATGCATTAAAAACTGTGTCTTTCTTCAGGACACAGGAAAATATCCGCGCAAGCTCACCCGAGAGATCTACAATAATGTAGATGTCATCATGGGCGACCATCTGATGAATAAGACCATCAATTCCTGTTCGCTCTGTGGTCAGTGCAGCGTCACATGCCCCTACGATTACGACATGGCTGAGATCTGTAGAGATGCCAGGGAAAACATGGTCAGCACAACAAAGATGTCACTTGCCTACCATGAGTTTGCTCTTTTGGATATGCTCTTTTCAAACACGGAATCCTTTCTTTCCAAACCTCCAGTAGGATCTGAGGAATGCAAGTATGTATTTTTCCCGGGTTGTCAGGCAGGAGCCATAGCGCCCGATGCGGTATTTAAGGCTTATTCAGATCTGGCTGGCAGACTGGAGGGAGGCGTAGGTCTACTCAACGCTTGTTGCGGCGCGATCGCCAAATGGGCGGGAAGAACGGCCATGTTTGACGAATGTGAAGAGCTTCTAAAAAATGAACTGAAAAAACTTGGAAATCCTGTAATCATAGCCGCTTGTCCGACATGCAAAAAAACTCTGGAAGAAATGACGGGAGAAAAAGTGGAGGGCATATGGGATATCCTTAATGAGGAAGGATTACCTGAGGGAGCACGGCAATATGACAGACCGCTTATCATGCACGATTCCTGCAGCGCAAGAGGAGACCATGATATGCAAGCGGCCCTTCGTCAGCTCACGAATAGTCTTGGCTGCACATTAAAAGAGGTGCCGTATAACGGCGACTTGACGGAATGTTGTGGCTATGGCGGTCTCGTAAGCTTTGTTAACAGGGATCTCGCATCCAAGATGGCCAAAAGCTGCACCAAGGACGAAGAGGTACCTTTTATCAGTTATTGTATGGCCTGTCGCGACCGCTTCGCAAGAGAAGGAAGGGAGAGTCTGCATGTGCTCGAACTCGTCTATGCCTCTCCGGCAGGTAACCCGCCCGATATCTCGCAGAAACGAAAAAACAGGCTGAGTCTGAAGCGCAGGTTGCTCGAAGAAATATGGAATGAGGAGGTCATCGAGGTGAATCCGGAGTATAAAATCGTGATACCCGAGGATATAGCCAAAATTCTTGACGATCGCATGATTCTGGAAGAAGACGTTTACGCCGTCATAGAGGAGTATCACACCGGCGGAAGTGCCGCCTACGATGAAACAAGTGGTCTTCTTACGAGTTCTGCGAGGAAAGGTAATGTCACATTCTGGCTCACATTTACAGAGGATGAAGCGGATGTCTACACCATTCGGGGAGCATACAGCCACCGCATGAAGGTGAGAACGAGGTATATATGACAGACAGCAAAAAAGTATATTACACGGTGGAAGTGGAGGATCATCTCATCTGCCGGAAATGCGGTATTCCTCTGGAGAAAACCGAAGCGGTTTTTGAATACCTGGATAACTCTTTTCCCGTCGAGCTTCCCGCCTGTCCCAAGTGTGGTTTTGTGTATGTCCCGGAGGACTTGGCTCTGGGGAAGGTTCTCTCGGTAGAGAAGATTCTGGAGGATAAGTAGTGACGGAATCAGGGCGCACCGATTCTTTGCATGCGAACATGCAATACAGGGAGAAGTCGCAGAGACATCCCGGTGGAAGAAACACAACGATGCGTCTCATTCAGCTTTCGAATATCGAGCCCTGTAGAATATTAGACATGGGAGCAGGAAGCGGAGCAACCCTCAAACTCTTAAAAGAATTGGGTTTTGATGCCTGTGGAATCGACCTGAAGCCTGGCGAAGGCGTAGACAGAGGCGATATGCTCAAGACAGGATTTCCGACAGAGAGCTTTGAAGCACTTATATCAGAATGTTCGTTTTTTATCACGGGAGATGCAAACGGAGCTCTCAGGGAAGCGAACAGGCTGCTAAAAAAAGGTGGAAAACTTCTCCTCTCAGATATTTTTTATGGTGATGAAGAGGAATTGCGCAAATTCTTGTTGGGAGGTGGTTTTGCCCCCTTATCCTGTATTGATATCACGGACGAGTGGAAACACTATTACATAGAGAAGATATGGGCCGGCACTGCAGATTCGCTCTGCCATCTCAAATGTGATGAGTACTGTACGAAAAAATTCAGGTATTTTTTAAGCATCAGTGAAAGGATGTGAATTCTATGAGTGATATCTTTGAAAGGCTCTTAGAGTATTCGCAAAGGGGTTATTCTTGTTCACAGGTAATGCTTTTCGTCGCTCTTGAAAGTGAGGGGAAGGAAAACCCTGAATTGATCCGCGCTATGGGCGGTCTGAGAGGGGGACTTGACGACATGGGCGAGGTCTGCGGCGCTCTCAGCGGAGGAATGTGCTTTTTGCATTATTTTGGTGGGCGAGGCGCAGACGACGAAGTGGAAAACCCCCATCTGAGTACGATGACGAAAAAACTCTATGATTGGTTTGTCGCATATACTGCCGAATACGGCGGCATAAATTGTAGGCAGATATTGGGGGACGACGGGCATCACCTGATCGAGCGCTGCCCCATGGTGGTCAGAGATACGTTGGGAAAATGTATCTCGCTTTTGAGCGAATACGAGTTAATTTAAGTTAAATATCTACACAATTTAAGGGGTTTACGTGACTGAGTTTATTTCAAAAACAGAAAGTGTCTGCCCGATCTGTCTTACGCGTATAGAAGCGAAAAGAGTGGTGGGTAAAGACGGTTACATCCACCTACAAAAGTGTTGCCCTGAGCACGGGGCTTTTGACGCCCTTATTTGGGAAGGAGACTTGGAGAGCTATCTGGCTTGGGCTGATGCGCCCGAAAAGAGAACGCCTCCTCCCAATGCGCGAAACGTCGAGAAGGGCTGCCCCTATGACTGTGGTCTCTGCGAAGATCACGAGAGCGGGAGCTGCTGTGTTCTGCTGGAATTGACAAACAGATGCAATCTCCAGTGTCCCGTCTGCTTTGCCGCTGCCGGAGAGGGAGACGAAAAAGACGTAAGTCTAGCGGAGATAGAGTCCCACTACGATATGCTTCTTGCAAGCGGAGGCCCTTTCAATATACAGCTTTCGGGTGGTGAACCTACACTAAGAGACGATCTGGCGGATATTATCGCCATGGGAAGAAAGAAGGGTTTCTCCTTTTTCCAGCTTAATACCAACGGTTTGCGAATCGCTCAAGAAGAGGGTTATGCCGAATTTCTGCGAGATGCAGGAGTCTCCTGCGTCTTTCTTCAGTTTGACGGTCTCAGTGATTCAACCTATGAAGTCCTGCGCGGCAAACCACTTCTCAACCTCAAACGAAAGGCAATCGAGCGCTGTTCAGAAGTCGGTCTTGGCATCGTCTTAGTTCCTACCGTAGCCCCGGATGTCAATGAAGATGAGGTGGGAAGGATCATCGACTTTGCCATGAGTAGGCATCCGGCTGTTAGGGGAGTTCATTTTCAGCCGATCAGCTATTTCGGCAGATATGAGCTGGAGGACAAGCCGAAAATTACGATTCCGCGTATGCTAAAGCATATAGAAGAACAGAGCGCAGGAAAACTGAAAGCCAATGATTTTAGTGGAGGCGGATCCGAGAGTCCGTACTGCTCCTTTCACGCAAGCTACAGAAAGACCGATGACGGAAGTTTTAAGGTTCTGCCCAAACGACAGAACTCATCCTGCTGTGATAGCTCAGACACGCGGAGCTTTGTCGCCAGACAGTGGAGCGGTACAAGGACAGTGGAAACCTCCTCCCCGGCCAAGACTTCGGAGTGTTGTTCGCCAAAGCCCATCAGTTTCAGCATTCGCTCAAACAAGGAGCCGTGCTGCTCTGCCGATTCGTACGAAGATCCCTTTGATAAATTTATTGAAGAAGCGATCAGGAATACATTTACGGTATCCGGCATGCTGTTCCAAGACGCCTCAGACTTGGACCTCGAAAGACTCAGGCGCTGCAAAATCAGCGAAGCGGATAGCGAGCATGGCATCGTTCCTTTTTGCTCCTACAATCTCACAAATATCCGGGGAGAAGCATTATACAGAAAGTCAATTACCCACCACTTAACCTGTAGGGTTTGAAGTGGGGGCTTGTGAAAGCCC
>CALFKA010000049.1 GCA_937880545.1 uncultured Clostridia bacterium
CGGAGGGAAGTGTGTACTCTGCACGCAGAGCTGCCGCAGCTCCACTGAAGCTTGAGACGCCGGGGCAGACCTCATAGGCGATATTGCGCTCGTCGAGCCGATCCATCTGTTCACGGATGGCACCGTAAACGGAAGGGTCGCCGGTATGGAGTCTCACCGTCATCTTTCCTGTGCGTTCCATTTCTTCTATTACGTCGATCACTTCATCAAGTGTCATATGTGCGCTGTTATAGACCAGGCACTCCGTCTTCCGCTCGTTCAGAAGTTCTTCCGGCACAAGCGAGCCGGTATAGATGATGGCGTCAGCTTCTCGAAGAAGCCGAGCACCTCTTACGGTAATGAGATCCACAGCGCCGCAACCTGCCCCTGTAAAATAGACCATTACTTCCTCCACTCCTCCATGAGTTCTGCCGCATGTTTCGTCACAAAAAGAGTTCCCGATACCTCACTCGCTTTGCTAAAGCAGATGCAGCCAATCCGGACATCCTCCGGCACACGCCGCCCAAGGGTATCTTCCACCCGTCTGCGGACATTCTCCATCGTCTCTTTTAGTAGATCAGCTTTTTTCAAAACAAGGAGCGCTGCATCTGTCGTGACACATCCGAGAATCTTCTTGAGTACCTCCGTGTCTGCTCCCGCCTCCAGAGCGCACGCCAATAGGGCTTCCATTCGCCCGTCTCCCATCGACGAGTGGGTATTCGTCATGCCGATCGCCAGTTTGATGATCTTTCCTATGTGTCCGATGAGAAGGATCTTTTGAAATTCCTTTTCCACCGCTGTGTCCACCGCTTCTCCGATGTAGTTCGAGCAGGAGACGTTTTCTTTCATGGAAAGATGCAGTTCATCCGAAGCAAAGGCTTGCGCATAATTTCCCGGCGTTAAGAGAACGCGGGAGGCTCCGGTCTGAGCCAATTGAGACAGTTCCAGCTTTACAGTATCTATGATCGCCTTATGGCTCATCGGCTCGACAATCCCGCTCGTCCCGATAATCGATATGCCACCCACAATCCCAAGCCGCGGATTGAAGGTCTTTTTGGCCACTTCCTCTCCGCCGGGAACACTTATTATCACCTGAATTCCGCCGTCATAGCCTGCTCTATGACAGACTTCTTCGATCTCCTGACGGATCATCTTCCTAGGGACAGAGTTGATGGCCGCTTCACCGGGGGGCTGATCAAGCCCTGCTCTTGTGACTCTGCCCACGCCCTCACCGCCCCGAATCTCTATGCCTTCTTCTGTTTTTCTCGCTTCGGCGCAGATGAAAAGTCCATGGGTCACATCGGGATCGTCTCCGGCATCTTTTCTGATGGCGCAGGCTGCGCATTCTCGCTCAAAGCGAGCTTTCTGCACTTCCAGAGTTAGTTCTTCCCCTTGTGGCACTGTCACTTTTACTGTGGAAATCAGTTCCTGAACGAGGAGCATCCTCACGGCCGCTTTACTCGCCGCAGCAGCACAGGAGCCGGTCGTCACACCGCGACGCAGGAGCTTTCCCTCTACACTTCGATAACTCTCCATCTACTCTTTTCCTGCAGGGACCAAAAGTGTTGTGAAATACCCTGTTTCCTCCTCAAATGTCTCCATGGAAAAGATCAGCCTTTCTCCCGGCAGGGTGACATTCTCGGCAAGCTTTGTCTCACTCAAGACACCACCCTTCTTCAGAGAGTCTCTGATCTTTTGCATCGGCAGAGTCGGCTTCATGAGCACCTTGCTTCCCGGGAGACGAAGGGCTGCATCCAGATCCATAGCACCGGCCGGGATGATATGAAGCGGAAGATCGCGCTGCGTAAGACTCGTCTTCAATCTCGCAGCAGCTGCACAAAAACTAGTCACGCCCGGCACCAGATCTACCTTGAAACCCTCCGAGTGAATGGAGTCGACAAAGTAAGAAATATTCGAAAACATTGATGCATCTCCGAGGGTAAGCATGGCGACAGACTTTTCCCGCCGAAGAGAGCGTAGAATCAGATGCAGGTTTTCTTCCTGTGCTGCCCTTCGCTCTTCTTCATTTCGCTTCATCGGAAAGTCGAGATAGAGGATCTCTTTATCACTGACGTCCATGGCCTGCGCAACAATATCCAGCGCCAGCGTGTTTTTTCCTTTCGTTCGGGGAGCTGCAATGACATCCACCTTTTGAAGAATCGCAAGCGCCCGGAGTGTCAGAAGCTGAGGGTCCCCGGGTCCCGTTCCCACACCATAAAACGTAGGACCCATTAAGCGATTTCCTCCAGATTCTTTCGGTAGAGCTCTCTGATCTCTTCATGTTCCCCGAGCCCGATGATCTGCGCCTTCACTAGATAACCTTGTGACTCCAGCTTGTGCTTCCAGCTGTCAGTGTTTTCTACCATGTCATGTGTGGCGTGATCTCCTGCGACATAGAGAAGGGGTACCAAGTGGATCTTCTTTTCCTTTTCTATGGGAAGTCGGGAAAGGACGTCTTCTAAGCCTTCTCGTCCTTCAATCGTAGCGATGCGTGATGGGTATCCTCTTTCGTTCAGAGACTCTTCTAGCCGCCGATACATCTCATCACTTGCAAAGCTTGTCCCATGACCCATAAAGAGCGTAAGGTGATTCTCTGTCTGGGGATAAATCGCCATGAGTATCTCTGCCAGTTCGTCCATCGAGTTTTCGTGGATAAGCGGCTGTGTGATTTTCAACTCATCAAAGACATCTGCAAATTTGCTTGCCTGCTCTTTTACCTTTTGGTATTCCTTGCCATCTAGTAGAAGGCTGACCAACAGGTGTACTTCTCTGACGCCAAGGTTTTTCAGATCTTCAAGTACCTCCGCAACATTTGGGATGTGAATATCTCTTCTTCGCAGACTTCCTCTGACCATCTCACTAGTAAAAGCGCTCTTGATCACTCTCTGCGGATATGCTTCTACCATCTCCTTTTCCAGGACATCCATCGTACGCTCCCGTGCCTCATCAAATGTCGTCCCGAAATGTACCAGCACTGTCGCTTTCTTATTATCTTTCAAGTTTGCCTCCTCGATCGTCTTTAGCCACCTCTTTATCCCAAGCTTTTCTGAAAGTTCTATGAGAAATGGGGTGGGTAATTTGGTTTGCTTTAATATTTCCGTTTCTCGGAAGAATTCTTCCGGTTTGGCGTCAAGCAGAATCTTTCCCTTTTCGATAAGTACAACTCGTGTGGCAAAACGCCAAGCCAGGTCCACGTCATGAGAAGCCAGGACAACTGCGTGCCCCTCCAGGCTATAATTCCATAAATACTCTTCCACCTTTTGCTTCATCTCGTTGTCGAGGGAATTGAAGGGTTCATCGCACAGGAGAACTTTGGGCTCCATCACAAGCGTCGACGCCAAAGAGAGCCGCTTCTTCTGTCCCCCGGAAAGGTAGTGTGTGGGGTGATTCTCGAGACCCTCAAGTCCTGTGAGCCTGATCACTTCTTGCACACGTCTGTGCACTTCTTCTTCGGGAAGAGCCAAGTTCATGGGTCCAAACGAAATGTCTTCATATACAGTGGCCCCAAGAATCTGATCCTCTGCTTCCTGAAAAAGAAACCCGATCTTCCTCCTCTGATGTGCAGGCATCTCCCGGGTCGTATCGACCTCTTCTCCTTCGAGAAAGATCTTTCCCGATGCCGGCGGATAGAGTCCCGCCAGAAGATAGAAGAGAGTGCTTTTTCCTTCTCCGTTTCCCCCGAGAAAGACAATCCTCTCTTGCGCTGAGACGCCAAACGAAATGCCGTTAATGACGTTTGGAGCTGTCTCATAGGAGAATGTCAGGTTTTCACTTTTCAAGATATATGTACGATTTATCACAGTAACCACGCTCCTACAATGACGAACACAGACCCCGCCAACAAAGCCAACATGCCTTTTCTCTTCTCTGTAGGAGATGAGAGAAATCGGATGGCTCCGCTGTACCCTCTGGCATTCATCGATAGATACGACATCTCTGCCCGCAGATAGCTCCGTCGAAAAAGCGAACTCCAAAGTAGCCCGAGCCCCCGGATACCGTTTCCTCGCCGCAGTTCCAGCGCACGCTTCATCGGATAATAAAGTGTAAAGAGTACAAAGACGTAGCGGTAGAGGCTGAGCATTACTTCGATCATCATCTCAGGTATCTTAAGTCTTCTGAGGGTCTCCAGCAATTGATTCATGGGAGTGGAGAGGCTTAAGGAGTAGAGGCAACTGAGAGCACTGAAGGCTCTCCAGCTCACCTGCCTTGCCTGAATGAGCGAGTCGCTCGTCATGCTGATCGAAAGTGGCGAGAAAGAAATCTGAACCATTATCCCCAGGGCTCCCATCAAAAGAAACATAACAGGTGCTTCCAGAAATCGCAGATACCTCTTTAGCGGAACCCCTCCCACACCAACAGACAACACCACCTGCAAAAGAAAAAGGCTCAGATGAAACAGGCGCGAAGAACTCGCAACAGCTAGCACGAGACAGAGTAGGAAAAACGTCAGTTTGGAGAGTCCATCCAGACTTCGAAGCCTGCTGCGATAGGCACAGTAGTCAATCAGTAACAGATCTGACACATGGGTCTTTGAGAGGATCAGTGCAGCAGCCATCCCCGGGAGCAGCACAAACACTACTCCCGGCGGATCCATAAGAAGCTGAAGAAATGCTGTATAGGCCATAGTTCGCCACAGCACTCCAAAGGCCTTTTTCAAGAAACACTCTCTGCCGGCTGGAAACGTTTTCTCGCAACGAGATAGCCAAATCCAAAACCAATGACCAGAGTGCCAAGTGCCGCTTGCAGGGCAAACAGAAGACTCTCTGTCTCACCTCCTGGAGGCTCTATCAGGCTTTCTGCCCACGGTTCATATTCCGGGTTCACTTCGAGGATTGCCTCTTCCGCTTGTCCATCGGCTCCTTCAAACTCGGAGTCCTTTATCATAAGAAGCGGAATGACGCTGATAACGATGGCAGCGAGTATCAAAAGAACAGCTAAAGTTGAACGTTTCATTTGCTTCCTCCTACATATCCGAGTGATCGCAGTTCGGGCGCCGCAAAGCTCTCGAGTCCCAGAACGATGACGACAGTGAGAAGTCCTTCGACGATCGCGAGGGGAACTTGGGTCACGGCGAAGATGCCGGCAAATTTCGCAAAAGCTCCCATTACTCCACCCACGCTGTCAGGGTGCGCAAGCGCCAGCTGCGCAGAGGTTACGACATATGTCATCAGATTTCCAAGTGCCGCCCCCAAAAACACAGCCACTCTTGTATTCAGTTTCATCTTCTTAGCTACTGTGTAGACACCCACCGTCACAAAAGGTCCGACGATGCCCATGCTAAATGTGTTCGCTCCGAGTGTAGTCAGTCCGCCATGTGCCAGTAGTAGTGCCTGGAAGAGAAGGACCAAAAGGCCTATTACAGCCATCGGGGTTGCTCCAAAGAGAATGGCTCCCAGGCCTGTTCCGGTAGGATGCGAAGAGCTTCCCGTGACACTGGGCAGCTTGAGGGCGGACAGGACAAAGGCATAGGCACCCACCATGGCCAGCAGTAGAATGGTCTTCCTGTTCTCTTTAATAATCTTGTTCATTTTGAAAAATCCGGCGAGGACAAAGGGAAGAGCCAGTACTCCCCAGCCAATGGCATGAGCTAGGGGGAGATATCCCTCCATAATATGCATGGCGCCGGAAAATCGAGTAAACCCGAAAATCAGTGCGCACGCGATGGAGAGAGGTGTAAGTATTTTTTGCCGTTTGGACATAGTTTCCTCCTGAGCTTTCGCTCTGTTGTCAAAGTAGAGTTTGTCGTCTATTCTCCGAACACCTCCGGATAGAGATATTTGGCGAGGATGGTGTAGGCTTCCAAGTAACGTTCATTCGGTCTGTAAGTGTAGAGATCTTTCGGGAGTAGATGGTAGCGCCCATTCTTTACTGCAGTGAGTTCACTCCAGACAGGGTCATTTTCGAGGACTTCCTGACGTTTCTGTGCAATAGCCTGGAGATCTGAGCCCATTTCCGTTACGAAGATGACATCCGGATCCTCCGCCACAATCTGTTCCATGCTGAACTCTTCCGAGCGATCTCCCGTCACGGCATTGTCAGCAATGTTTAAGGTGTGAAGGTCTGCGAGCATCTCTCCATTAAGGCTCTGGTTGTTTCGGACGGTGACTCCTTTTTGTGTCGACATCATAAGAAGCACCTTCTGGGGTTCTCCCTCGGGTACTCGGCTCAGGAGTTCCTGAATGCTCTCTTCAATATCCAGCGCAAAGGCTTCGAACTGGCTTTCATCTTCCAAAAGCGCGGAAAAGAGACGCACAACCTTGTAATAGTCGTCCTTTACCTTGCCCTCCATGTAAATGGTGGGAACACCAAACTCATTCAACCTGGCTGCCAGTTCTTTGTTCGCAGAAACCGGTGTCAAAACACAGAGATCCGGCTGGATCTCCAAAAGTTTTTCGACATTGGGGTCGGTGGGCTTTCCAATCACCTCCGCATGGTCGAGTCCCTCCACCGGTTTTTCATCCGCCTGCTCTACAATCGCCACTACCTCGCCACCCATCTGATCCCAGAGTGACAGGTACGAATTGTAGAGGATGGCAACTTTCTCAGGCTTCTTTACAATCGTCACAGTATGTCCGAGAGAATCGGTCACAGTGATGCTCTCGCCATTATCAATCAGACCGAATTTGTCATAATAATCAACAGCATCTCGCGAAAGGTGGTTTGTGCTCTCCTCCACTACATCTGCCGGAGTCTGCACTGCCTGAGCAGGTGGTGTCTGAGGTTTAGGCTCTCGCGCACATGCACTTATCATCATGAGAAAGATCAGTAGTAACGCCATCCATGTCCATCGTTTCATTCTTTCCTCCAAGTTATGTGAAAATGTAAAGTCTATTATTGATTCCTTAGAATCAGCAGCTGTTTCTTTCGATCGAGTGCGTGGGAATAAAGAAGGGGCAGTCATTTTCGTGATCTCTGTAGATGCGTCCCTCGATGCCAAACAACTCTCGAATCCTCTCTTTCGTGATCATCTCGTCCGAATTCGTAAAAGCTACGATCTCACCATCCTTGATAGCGCATATTCTGTCTGAAAATCTCACCGCCTGATTGACATCGTGGAGCACCATGAGGATAGTCATGTTCCTCTCTCTGTTGAGTCTTCGAATCGTCTCCATGATCTCTAACTGGTGAGAAATATCGAGAAAGGTCGTGGGTTCATCAAGGAGCAAAATCTCCGGAACCTGTGCGAGGGCCATCGCAATCCATGCGCGCTGCTGCTCTCCTCCGGAGAGATGACCTACAAATCTGTCTCTTAAAGCCTCAAGTCGTACGGTACAGATGGCTTCTTCTATGATCTCTTCATCTTTTTTCTCAAGTGAATGGCTGAACCTCATATGTGGATATCTTCCAAAACCTACGAGCTGGCGTACCGTGATGTCCGCTCGAAGGTGCTTCACCTGTGGCAGGATGGCTACCTTTTTGGCTACTTCCTTTGTCGGCTCTCTCCATATGTCCTTGCCAAATAGAAGGGTCTGTCCCTTCCTCGGCTTCATGAGCCGACACAACGATTTCAGAAGGGTCGACTTGCCCGAACCATTAGGACCAATGATCGAGACAATCTCTCCACTTTTAATGGAGATGGATGCATCCTTGATGACAGGATCTTCCGCATAGGACAGTGTCAAATGTTTGCCTTCGAGAATGACCATGTCAGTGCCCCCTATATTGATTTCTGAGGATCAGGAGAAAGAACGGTCCACCGATGATACTCATGATGACTCCGACCGGAATCTCAATTGGCGCAAGAATTGTGCGGGCGATCAGATCGCAGACCATAAGCGTGAGGCTACCTAGAAGTATCGATGCGGGAAAAAGAAAGCGGTTGTCGTTACCTACAAAGGAGCGAGCCATATGGGGTACGATCAGCCCCACAAAGCCCAGAAGCCCTACTGCGCTCACCGCGCTTCCGGCAAGAAAGGAGGATAGCACGATAAGAATTCGCCTTACTCTCTCCACCTTTAAACCCAGCCCCGTAGCAATCTCATCACCGAGCATAAGAATATTCATACGCTGCGTAAAGAAGAGAGAGACGACCAGCGAGATGAGGATATAGGGCGTAATCATTCGCACATCCTTCCAGGCTGCACCTGAAAGTCCACCGACCATAAAGTTGATCACACCACTGACACGCTGAGGGTAGGTTGTAAGGAGGATGTTATTGCCTGCACCCAGAATCGAGTTGACCGCAACACCCGCCAATATCAAGCGTGAAGGAATAATCCCCCGTTTCCACGCAAGGGAATAGATGAGAAAAGTGGTCAAAAGCGCGCCAACAAAAGCTCCGACTGGCACGAGATAAAAATAGGCAGGAAACAAAATCATGATGCTCAGTGCTGCAAGGCCGGCTCCACTCGATACGCCGATAATATTGGGCGTCGCAAGAGGATTTCGCATCACTCCTTGAAGTATCGCGCCGGAAAGAGCGAGAGCTGCTCCCACTAAAATAGCTGCCAATGTTCTGGGCAAGCGAATCTGCACAATGATGCGATAGGTGGCAGTATTTTCACGGCGAAAAAGCGATGAGAGGATCTCCTTGATCCCGATCTCCACAGCACCTTTTGCGATGCTCACAAAAAAGAAAGTAAAACACAAGATAAATAGCGTGAGAAGAACGATAAGTTTTTTCTTCAAGGGTTTCATTTCGTATATTCCTCATCAGAGGGAAATCATCTAAATAAAAAACCCACATATGTGGGGAAAAAATAAATAGAGTCCTTTCCCACCGAAAGATTAGTCGTAAAGCAGGTTTCCTGACTTGTGTATGTAAGCAGTGCACCTTCCCAGGCGAACCCAGTGGTATATTACGCTGCAAGACACTTACAGTAGCGGGGGCTGTGATCGATTTGCACGATCTTCCCTGATCTTTATTCAGTTGATGGCTTCAGTCTAGCATACGCTTCTAACGCATGTCAAACCAACGCTTGAGCGCAGGGCGGGGGCATCGTGGCATCGTTACAAGAGCACATTACAGACAAAAAAAATGCTATATTCTACTGGATGAAGGAAGGGACAGGCCTCGGGATATAGACTCATTTACTCTCATCAGCACCGGCTGTTTCTATCTCTGAACGATTTCGATTCGCTTATATTCCATCTAATACATTTTCCCTTTCGCACATTTTAAAAATCAGCCACTGCATTTCTATGAAATAAATTGCAAACCAAGCCAAAAGTACTGCATGAAAATGCAAAAAACCACTCCTTTTCTTTGTCTGTTTTTACAATGGAATTCGCAACATCTTGAAATTCACGGCAAAAAGGATACTGGCTTATTTATTGCTGTATTTAGTGAACAGAAAAAAGGAGGCTGGTATGAAAATACGTAAACCTTATCTCTACGAATCACTCTTGTCATTTGCTTTTCTGATCGCTGTAATGGCTGTGGGGATTGGTGTCTATGGCGCAGATCCACACATTCCCATGTTAATCGGCACCGCTTTTTCGGCACTCATCGCAATTAAAATCGGCCACAAATGGGATGATATTGAAACCAGCATGTTTGATGGCATCCGTCAGGCTATGCAGGCCATCGTCATCCTGGCCATCATTGGCGTTTTGATCGGCGTTTGGTTACTCTCCGGTGTTGTACCTACCATGATCTACTACGGACTCTCTATTCTTTCACCAAAGATTTTTCTGGTCGCCTCACTTCTCATCTGCTCCATCACCTCTCTGGCTACCGGCACGGCTTGGGGAACCGCAGGAACCATCGGCATTGCTCTCATGGGGATCGCCCATGGACTGGGAGTCCCTGCCCCGATTGCGGCGGGCGCGATTATTTCAGGGGCGTATTTCGGTGACAAAATGTCTCCTCTCTCCGACACGACAAATCTTGCGCCGGCGATGGCGGGAACAGATGTATTTACCCATGTCAAGTTCATGATTCGTCCCACTGTTGTCGTCTATATTTTGTGCATCGCAGTATATGGCGTAG
This sequence comes from uncultured Clostridia bacterium, assembly GCA_937880545.1. GTDB lineage: Bacteria > Bacillota > Clostridia > Peptostreptococcales > Acidaminobacteraceae > DUVM01. The sequence goes on from CALFKA010000049.1 coordinate 9,911, forward strand.
TCGGCCTTCGGTTTGGCAGTAACACCAGCGACCTGAGTATTATTTCGGAAATGAAGAATGCTCTACTGTCTTCCTTCAGGATCTCCCCGGTTCTTCTGATTCCCCCCATCGTCGTCATCCTGCTTATTTCAAGAAAAGTCCCGGCGATTCCGGGAATATTTGCCGGCATCGTACTGGGCGCTTTTTTTGCCCCTGTATTTCAGGGAGCAGATCTGGGATCTCTATTAAGCGCAAGTTACTCCGGATACGTCAGTAATACAGGGATTGAGGCGATAGACAAACTGCTGACCGCAGGGGGGTTGACCAATATGCTCTACTCCATCTCCCTCACCATCATTGCGATGATGTTTGGC
>CALFKA010000050.1 GCA_937880545.1 uncultured Clostridia bacterium
ATTTACCGACCAACCTTTGTATAGTCCTTACTGTAACTCCAATTTCATCTGCAAGTTCTTTAGCTATAAAATCGGAATTTTTAACTAGAAGCCCCAGAACCTTCTTTTCTATTTTGTTAACTTAACTTCTTTTCCAGTTTTATCATAATTATTTTCGATTTTTGATAGGACTTCCGGTATGGAACAGCGGATATAGTTTTCATCTATTTCAAAAACATCGTTCCCATATTTGTCAATATTGGTGGGGTTCCGTGACCTGTGTGCTCAGTAAGATCCATCATAAAAACACTCTCACCAGTGTCTCGTTCCTTGGCTTACTGACTCCTTTAAAAATATTTTTTCAGTCATGCCATTTGAAAGACCGCCATGTGAAAATATTTCTATCCTGTCGTTTGAACGTTGATATTTGAGGCTCTGTAATCGTCCAGAAGAGTCGGATGAGTCAGCGCAAGAAATGTCCAGCTCTTAGCTATGACTGCGAGTGCACAGGCAGAGATCTCTGCGACATTCCTTCCGTTCTTCGCATCCCAGTGCTCTCGATTCCCCGTCGTTTTCCTCCTTATGCTCCGGATAGTTACTAATGGAAGCGACTATATCGAAAGAGAACCTCCGTTAAACGAGTCAATGCAAGAGTAGACAGCGAGTTGGGGTTGAGTGACAAGAAAGTGCGAAGTCGGAAGAAGCAGGAACTGTTTGTGGCAGGAGGATTGTTCGTCATGCCGAGCTACGCGGTAGTCGCCGCGCGGAGGTTTCAGGAGCGGGAAGAGAAAATCGAAGCGCAAGGGCTGCGGTCTCAGCGCCGAGTAGGCTGAAAAAAGACAACAGAAGAACGGAACAGGCCTCCACGAAGTCTCGTGAAACGAAGCTTTCTGAAGGGATAGAAGACAGAAAAAGAAAGGAAAACCGGCTATAGCACTTCTTTTTAGAGGAAAGGGCTTGATAAAGGATGCCCTTTAGAAAGATAAAGTGATACATCGTAATAGCCTCCCGAACAAATTGGTTAGCTAAAAGGGTAAATAACATGGTATGATATTGTGGTATATAATGATAGTCAAAACCACTTGACCAGGAGGTTAATTATGTCAAGAGCTTTCCTTGTTGCCCGTATCCGGGAAGAAAAAGGAAAAAGCAGCAATCAAGAACTTCGCAGAGAGGCCCGCATTCCCGCGGTTGTCTACGGAGGCAAAGAAGAGCCAACGCTCCTTAGCCTGGGCGAAGCCGAGACGCATCGTTTTCTCAACAGCCATCACGTGGGCTCCGCCCTCGACCTGGTGGTCGATGACGAGAAGACCTTCGTCCTTCTGAAGGATATGCAGACACACCCCGTGAGCCGCAAAGTCCTCCATATGGACTTCCAGCGACTGATGGCGGATGAGAAGATCAAGGTCAGCATTCCGATCTTCCTCACCGGTCTCGAACATGTACGTGACGATGCGATCGTCCAAGAGCTCCTGAGCGAGCTCGAGATCGAGACCTTCCCGCGCTACCTGATCGACTCTCTCACCTTGGATGTATCCGAGGCGGTTGTCGGTCACAGCATGAGTGTCGCAGATCTTCCCATCTTCAGTGATGAGAACTATACAGTTCTCACCTCTGCCGACTCACTGATCTACAATGTCATTGAGCCGACCTACGAAGAGGAAGAAGCCGAAGAAGTCGATGAACTCGCCGAAGGTGTGGAAGAAGCCGTCGAAGAAGCTGCTGAAGAAGAGACCGTCGAAGAAGAAGAATAAATATTTTTTCGTCGAAGTGCCTGCCTATGCAGGCTTTCTTCTTTTGGAGAGTAAGAGGCCGCAGCCTCCCATATTGGGAATTCTGCGGCCTTACTTGACTTTTGAGATAAATCCCGCCAGAGCAGAGAGTTCCTCTTTACTCAAGCGAACGCCCTTACTCATCCTCTTATGGTCCGGACTCCATTCCCTCAGATCATATTTGGGAAGGCCTCCGAAGCTGACGAGGTTGAGCTCTTTGGTCCAGCCTCCCTCACTTCGACTGATGACGCCCAGATGCTCTACAATCTCACAGGAAAATTGACTCATATTCCCTCCTTTGCCATCAGTATAAGGAGGAAAAAGAAAGAAGGAAGACTTGGGCAGAAGTTTTCCTTACTGGTTTATAAGTTAAGAGCGATCTCCATCATATTGGTAAAGCTCTTTTCCCTCTCTTCAGAGGTTGTCTGCTCGGACGTGACAAGGGAGTCGGACACGGTGCATATGGCCAGTGCCTGTACCTTGAACTTGGCGGCGAGTGTCAGAAGCTCGGCGGCTTCCATCTCCACACCCAGGACACCGTATTCGGCAAAGCGGAAGACATCTTCTCCCGTCTCATCGTAGAAGAAGTCGCTGCTCAAAAGACTTCCGACATGATAGGTCACTCCCATCTCTCTGGCGAGATGAACAGCTTTTTCCGCTAGTTCAAAGCTCGCTGTGGGGGCATAGGTGTGCCCGAAGAAGCGGCGCTCGATCATCTTCGAGTTACTGGCGGCACTAATGCCGATGATAACGTCATAGAGTTTGACATGCTCTTGCAAACTGCCACAGCTGCCAACACGCACAAGTTTCTTCGCGCCATAGACATTAATGAGTTCGTGATAGTAAATGCCGGCAGAAGGCATGCCCATGCCGCTACCCTGTACGGATACGCGCTTTCCTTTATAGGTGCCTGTATAGCCGTACATCCCTCGCACCTGGTTATAACAGAAAGCATCTTCCAAAAATGTGTCTGCGATAAATTTTGCTCGCAGCGGGTCCCCCGGAAGGAGGACGAGTTCAGCGATATCGCCGGGTTTTGCCTCGATGTGATAGTGTCCCATATACTATTCCTTTCTTCGTTTGACCAGCACGATGCTGGAGACGGGTGAGACGGTGGTGATCATCTTACGGATTCCCTCGCTATAAAAAGTCCCTTCCTCGACGAGCAACTCCATCCCCTTTGTATCGTGAGAAAGGGCGCGGACCTGTGAGGTGGGATTGTGGGCGATGAGGACGCTCTCGTACGGTCCTTGCGTCAGTTCGAGTGTATAGGCAATGATCCAGTCGCTGTAGAGGAAGACGAGGTGTTCACGGATCTCCTCTGCATTGTAGTGGCTGAAAGCTCCGATCCGCTTTCTCAGAGATATCAGTTGGCGAACATATTCACAGACATCTCTCCAACGGAGTTTGTCTCCCCAGCGGATGCGATTAATATCATCGGGAAGATTGTAGGAATCTTTATTCATGAACTTCGTGCGCATAAACTCCGTACCGGCATGAAAAAAAGGAATGCCAAAAGATAATAGAAGAATGGCGAAGGCGAGTTTTGTGCGCCTGGCGATCATGGTATCACCCTCCTGGGTCGACCACTTGAGTTTGTCGTAGAGGATGAGATTGTCGTGGGAGGAGTGATAGTTGATAGATTCCCAAGGCTCCTGTGTAAAACCATAGAGCTGGGGGCTAAATGAAATGCTTCCGGCGATCCCTGTCAGCGTGCCGTTTCTCCCCTGGATATTTTCCTGGATATAGCCTCGCGTGGTATCGTCATTTCCACCCTTCATCGCATTTCGGAAGTCGTCATTGAAAAGGGAGAAGTTCTTGCCTCTTTGTGTTCCTTTGAGAGTCATCTCCTGTAGAGGCAGAGCGCTCGCAGCACCACCCCAAGGCTCACCGTAGAGCAGAATATGGGGATTGACTTTGCGAAGCTCATGTACCAACTCCTTTGAAAAGTCGATGTCCATCAGACCCCACAGATCAAAGCGGAAGCCATCCACCTGAAACTCTCTGGCAAAATACAACAAACTTTCTTTGATGAGCCGGCGTACCATCGGCTTTTGGGTGTCGAGCTCATTGCCGACACCGGAGCCATTAGTATACGCCCCCTGACTCATCCGATAAAAATACCCCGGAGCGACTTTTTCATAGACAGAATCCTCCAGGCGATACGTGTGATTGTAGACGACATCCATGACAAGCCCCAGACCCTTTTTATGGAGGTGCTGGATCAGGCATTTCAGCTCTCTCGCTCGGGCATGGGGATCTGTCCTGTCGACAGCATAACTCCCCTCGATCGCAAAGTAATACTCCGGATCATAACCCCAATTGAATTGATCTTTCGTCTCGTCGACTGTCAAAAAGTCTTGGATAGGCAACAGGTGCAGATGGGTGACTCCAAGTTCAACTAAGTGGTCAGTTCCCACCGCCATGCCATCGAGCGTCTTTTCTTCCGTCAGACCGAGAAGTCTTCCCGGCCAGGTAAAACCCGCTCCCGGATCCATCGTCATGTCGCGCACATGCGCCTCATAGATGATTGCTTCCCGGTATGGAAGATGAGGTCTCAGATGTTCTAAAAAGCCTTCAGGAATCGTTCTCGCCGGATCAATGACGGCAGCGGAAGTGGAATTGAGAGAGAGTCCCTTTGCATAGGGGTCGACGATCTCAAACTCCCCCGCCTCACTTCTGAGCAGGTAGTTATAGTATCTTCCGGCCAGATCTCCCGGCACATAGGTATGGAATGTGCCGTCGTCTTCCGCTTCCATGGGGAATTCACCACTCTCGCGGCTCCCGTGCAGCAGAAGTGTTACGTTCTGTGCTGCAGGAGCCCACAGGACAAACGTCGTGCCCTCCGGTGTATAGAGGGCGCCGAGGGGGCGGTCAGTAGCAGGATACATCATTGACTGCTCAGCTCCTCATACAGAAGGGCGTATTGTTCGGCCGAACTCTCCCAGCTGTAATCTCTCTCCATCGCCTGTGTGATGATCCGTTTCCATGCTCCCGGGTGATTATTGTAATAATAGAGAGCATCTTTAATGGTAAAGAGGAGTTCATGGGCGTTGTAGTTCTGGAAAGCAAAGCCCGTGCCCTCTCCTGTAAAGCGGTTATAGGGAATGACCGTATCAGCTAGCCCACCGGTTTTTCTGACAACAGGTACCGTGCCGTAGCGCATCGCAATCAACTGCCCCAGTCCACACGGTTCAAAGCGCGAGGGCATGAGGAAGATATCAGCGGCTGCGTAGATTTTCTTTGCCAGGGACTCGCTGAAGAAGATATTGGCGCTCGCCTTGCCTCTGTAGCGATGGGAAAAGTCCAGGAACTGGTTTTCAATCTCATTATTGCCGCTCCCCAGGAGGACAAATTGCACATTCTCCTCCATCAATTCATCAAAGATAAAAGCGAGAAGATCGAGTCCCTTCTGGGTGGTCAGCCGACTGATGACGCTGAGGAGCGGTACATCCGGATCGTCTTGAAGACCCAGGAGTTTCTGGAGCTCTACTTTGTTCTTTTTCTTCTTTTCTATATGATTGATATCGTAGTTACTGAAAATATCAGAGTCCGTCTCCGGATTGTAGTAATGCATATCTATTCCGTTGACAATGCCACGAATACTGTCGGTCCTGTGTAAAATCAAAGAGTGCAAGCCTTCGCTATAGTAGGCATATTGAAGCTCGGAGGCATAGGTCTGTGAGACGGTTGTGATATAGTCTGCCAGACTTAGGCCCGCCTTTAGGAAATTGATATTTCCGAAATGCTCCATCTTGTCATAGCTGAAGTACTCGTCCCCGAGTCCCAAGTAGTCCTTGAGCACACTATAGGGAAAGATTCCCTGATACTTGAGGTTGTGGATCGTAAAGATGGTGCGCGTCTTTTCAAAGCCCGGCTGATGAGCATAGAATTCCTTGAAAAGTGCAGCCGACGCACCGGTGTGCCAGTCATTTAAATGGATGATGTCGGGATAGAACTCTTCACGGAGTAAGAGATCGAGGATCGCCCGGTCATAGAAAGAGAATCGCTCTCCGTCATCTAAAAATCCATAGAGACCATTTCTCGCAAAGTAGTACTCATTGTCTATGAAGTAGTACAGTACGCCTTCGTATCGGTACGAAAAGACGCCCGCGTACTGGTGCACAATGGGCATCTCGACATAGAAATTGTATTTATAGGTAAATTCTTTTCTCAGCTGATGGCTGATACTGGAGTAGAGCGGAAGAACGACGCGTACATCGTGTCCCATGCGGGCCAGCTGACGGGGCAGCGCTGCGGCGACATCGCCCAGACCTCCGCTCTTGGCAAAAGGTTCCGCTTCACTGGCAGCAAAGTAAATCTTCATCGGATGCTCGCTCCTTTACTGATGACATACGGAAGACCGCCGTCACCCATCAGCACCTTTCCGCTTCCAATGTGGACAAATTTATCGATGATACAGTAGTTCATGTTGGCGCGCGAGGAAATTTGCGTGTCTTGAAAGACGATGGAGTTGCGCACCACGGCTCCTCTTCCGATATGCACGTCGCGGAAGATGATGGAGTTTTCCACTGTGCCCTCGATCACACAGCCATTGGCGATCAGTGAGTTATTGACTTCACTGCCGGTGGCATAGAGGGTCGACGGAGCGTCTTTGACCTTTGTATAGATCTTTCCGTTTTTGTAGAAAAGATACTGTGCATAGATAGGGTCGAGAATCGTCAGAGAGGCGTTGTAGTACTGCTGGATGGAATGAATCGGAAGAATATCTACATCCACTGTGTACGTATCGACTTTGTAGTCGCTGAGGCGAGAGATGATCGCTTTTTTGAGATATGGCTCAACGCCTTCTTCAATCGTCTCATGGACAATGCGCAAAAAGACCGATTTTTTCATCAAAAACATCTCGATGGAGAGATCAAAATTGTTCTGATTGCCTAGGTTTCTCCCGATCGAATAAGTGCCGTTACGCTTCTGAATGATGTCCATCCCTAATAGATCGATGCGCATTCTCCCCTGTCGAATGCGGCGGGTGAGGACAGTGATATCGTTGCCTTTTTTTACATGTTCTTCATAAGCGGGGCGAAAGTCGATATTGCCGATGTAGTTACTTCGGGTGAGTAGAATGTGATCTTTTTTCAGTGAAGCAAAGTGGGCGAGATTGCTGCGAACGATCGGGATATCCCCTATGGAGATCAGGTTAGAGTCAGGTTCGAGATCCGGGTAGAGCATGCGAAGACCCCCGGTCTTTCTATCGAGGTCCCAGTCTTTTCCCGGCCCGATGTGGTCATTTAGTGAGTGAAACTTATTTTTTACGATCAGCGAGATCGAGTCGATCCCGGAATTGACCATGTTGGAGAGCATGAAGTCGATCAGACGATAGCGACCGGCAAAGGGGACGGTGGCCAGTGGCCGGTTCATCGTCAGTTCGCGGATATATTCCTCCCGCTCCCCGAGATTGATGATGCCCTGCAAATTGATACTCACAACTGCCTCCTTACAGAATGCCCATGTCGTAGGCGCCGGCCAGTGTAATGGTTTCTCCATCCCCCAGGACTTCGTCCTCCTGCACTTTGTGGTGACTCAGGACGATAGTCTTTTTGAGGACAGCTCCCTTTCCAACTCGTGCGTAGGGCAGGAGGATGCTGTCAGTGACAACGGCACCTTCTTCTACCACCGAGGACGTCGACAGAATCGAGTTCTTCACCGTTCCGTAAACTTCGCAGCCCTCATTTAATAGGGAATTCTCTACATGTCCGGCATCGGAGATGTAATGAGGCGGAACGTCCAGGTTTTTGGTAAAAATCTTCCACTCGTCGTCATAGAGCCGCAGTTCATTATTGGGGTCCAGAAGGTCCATATGGGCTTCCCAGTAACTGTCGACCGTACCGACGTCTCGCCAGTAGCCACTGAAACGGTAGGCCATCATACGGTGACCCTGTCGCAGGATCTCCGGGATAATATCCGAGCCGAAGTCGTGGGTGGATTCTTTATTTTTGTGGTCTTCGCGCAGGTAGCGACGCAGGAGTTTCCAGTTGAAGACGTAGATCCCCATGGAAGCGAGATTGTTCTTTGGATTGGCAGGCTTCTCATCGAACTCATAGATGACATCGTCATCTTTTGTGTTTAAGATGCCAAAGCGCGACGCTTCCTCCCAGGGCACCTCAATGACAGACACCGTGACATCCGCCTTCGTTTTTTGGTGGAAGGCGACCATCTTGCGGTAGTCCATCTTGTAGATATGGTCTCCGGAGAGAATCAGCACATATTCAGGCTGATGGAGGTCGATATAATCGATATTTTCAAAGATGGCGTTGGCGGTGCCGGCATACCATCTTCCGCCTTCTGTACTCATGTAAGGCGGGAGAATCTCTACGCCTCCGCCTTTGCGGTCGAGGTCCCAGGGAACCCCTGTGCCGATATGTGTATTGAGCGCAAGCGGCTGATATTGCGTGAGAATCCCAACAGAGTGGATGCCGCTGTTGGCGCAGTTACTGAGTGTAAAGTCAATAATGCGGTATTTCCCCCCGAAGTGGACCGCCGGTTTGGCTGTCTTGCGGGTGAGATTTTTCAGTCGCGATCCCTGACCACCGGCAAGGATCATGGCGACTACTTTTGAATGAATCATGTAACCTCCTTAAGAACGATGCCCCCGAAGGGTGCCACGTGAACAAACAGAGCGTTGCCCTGGGACTCGAGCATCCCGAGACTTCCCTGGTTGCCGCCGGAAAACTTCCATTCATCTGTGTTGAGAACAACCTGGTACATCCCTCTTTTACAGGGGATGCGATGGTTGGTAATAAGACTGGAAGAGAAATTCAAAGCGATGATCACTTCATTTCCCTCCTTGTCGATGCGCTTATAGATGAAGAGATTTTGGAGTCGGTTGTCCGCCTCAATCCACTCATACCCCTCCCAGCTCGTGTCCACTTCATAGAGTGGAGGTGTTGCTTGGTAAAGGAAGTTGAGATCCCTCACATAGCGCAGCATCGCCTCATGCGCCGGATAGCCAAGGAGATGCCAGTCAAGGCTGATGAACTCATTCCACTCCCGGAACTGTCCGAACTCTCCTCCCATGAATATCAGTTTCTTTCCCGGATGGGTGTACTGATAGAGGAAGAGAAGCCGGAGCTGAGCAAATTTATCTTCGTAGCTGCCGGGCATTTTGTCTAATAGAGAACCCTTCATATGGACGACTTCATCATGGCTAAGTGGCAGAAGGAACTGCTCGGAAAAAGCATACATCATGGGAAAGGTCACTAGGTCATGGTGTTTGCCTCGGAAAAACGGATCAAGCCCCATGTACTTGAGGGTGTCATTCATCCATCCCATATTCCATTTATAGTGAAAGCCCAGTCCTCCTTCGTGGACAGGACGTGTCACTCCATCATAGTCGGTCGACTCTTCAGCAAACAATGTGATGCCATCAACGGCACCCAATGAAATATTGAGATCCTGCAAAAATTCAATCGCATGAGGATTGAAGCCCGAGTCACTTCTACCTAAGTGGCGGTGGATCATATATGCCACAGCATCCACCCGGAATCCGTCGATATGATAGGTCTCAGCTAAAAAATGCAGATTTGAGATAAGAAAATTGCGGACATGCGCTTTGCCATAATCAAAGTTAATCGTATCCCACTGTGGGTTATACGCATCATGCCAATGGTCCGGCTCATAGAGCGCCTGTCCGTCAAAGTACGCGAGACCATGGGCGTCCTTGGGATAGTGCGCCGGGACCCAGTCGACAATGACGCGGATACCGGCCTTGTGGAAGCTATTGACCAAGTGCTGAAAGCCTCCCGGATGGCCATAGCGCGAACTGATAGCGTAGTAGCCTGTCTGTTGATAGCCCCAGCTGCCATCATAGGGATGCTCTGTCACCGGCATGATCTCCACATGGGTGAATCCATTATCTTTGACATAGGGAACCAGTTCATCGACAAGGAAATCAAAGGAATAGTAGTTCTCTCCTGCCTTGCGCCAAGAAGAAAGGCAGACCTCGTAGATGCTCATCGGCTCATCAAAGCCGTGCGTCCTGCTCTCGATAAATTCTTTGTCCTCCCAAGGAAAAGGTGCGAGCTCACAGACGATCGAGGCGCTCATCGGCGCCTTCTCGGAACGGATCGCATAAGGATCGGCTTTCCACAAAAAAGAGCCATCTTCTTTCTCGATGACGTATTTATAACGACAACCGTCTTCAATGGGAGAAAGCTGAAGGCCATAGACACCATAGAGACCCTTCTCCATCCAGTGCAGATCCGGGCTCCAGTCATTGAAGTCACCCGCCAGCCTGACGGACTTGGCATGCGGAGCATAGACGAGAAAACGCACCTCATCTCCGAGGCGATGCGAACCGAAAAGTTCAAAAGCGCGGTGATGGCTTTCTTCGACGTATCTTCGGATTTCTTCTTTTGAAACGCCATAAAACTCCATGTCGCCTCCCGATTTTTCGCTCAGACGTTGAAATGTTCTTTGAATAATTATACCATTGAATGGTAAATGAACCACAGCTTTTGGAGATTTCCTTAATCAATACCCTAGGAGGTTGAAATGATCCGCGAAAAAGAAAGCCTGCCGGACATGCTACGAAGCGCCGCGCTGGTGATGATGAGCCGGGCCCGAACTGCCCCGAAAGTAAAAGGGCTTGACCTTCTGGAAATGTTTCTTCTGGAAGGCGAGGAGATAAAACGGGTTGCTGACGAGATCATCCGACTCGGTACCTTGGCCGATCTACCCTACTACATACGAGACGCCCAAGCACTCGAAAAGACAAACGCCATACTCTTCATCGGAAGCAAAGACAGAGTCAGAAATCTCGACCAGTGTGAACTGTGCGGCTACAAGACCTGTCAGCAAAAACCAAAAAATGCTCCCTGTGCCTACACGGCGTTGGAACTCGGTGTCGCCCTCGGCTCAGCTCTTGCCGCTGCGATGGACTATGGCGTCGACAGTCGTCTGATGCTCTCTGCCGCCAAGGCTGCTCAGAGTCTGGGAGATCGGAAGAGCGTCGTGTAGGGAAAGAGTGTAGATCTCGGTGGT
>CALFKA010000051.1 GCA_937880545.1 uncultured Clostridia bacterium
CGAGATCGTGATGTGACTGGAGTTCAGACGTGTGCTCTTCCGATCTGGAGTGTGTCAATGTGTGCCCCATCGACGTCGGCGTCCGTCATGATAATGATTTTGTGGTAGCGAAGCTTGGAAAGATCAAACTCATCGCCGATTCCCACGCCAAAGGCTGTGATCATGTCGCGAATCTCACGAGAGTTCAGGGCTCTTGAAAAGCCTGCTTTTTCGACATTCAGAATCTTTCCTCTGAGAGGCAGAATCGCCTGGAATTTTCTGTCACGACCGAGCTTGGCTGTGCCGCCGGCGCTGTCGCCTTCGACGAGGAAAATTTCACTTAAGACGGGATCCTTTTCTTCGCAGTCAGCCAGCTTTCCGGGAAGAGAGAAGCCATCCAGGAGACCTTTTCTTCTGGTGAGATCCCTGGCTTTTCTTGCCGCCGTTCTCGCCTTTGCTGCCCCATGGACCTTCTCCATAATACTTTTTGCATCATTAGGGTTCTCGGCAAGGTAGGAAGTGAGGGCCTCTCCCACCAGTGACTCTACCGCTCCGCGCGCTTCACTGTTACCAAGTTTCGTCTTTGTCTGCCCCTCAAATTGTGGGTCAGCGATCTTGATGGAGATGATGGCTGTCAGTCCTTCCCGGACGTCCTCCCCGAGGAAATTCTCATCGCTGTCCTTCAGATAATTGTTCTTTCTTGCATATTCATTCATCACGCGTGTAATGGCGCTTCGAAAACCCGAGAGATGCGTACCGCCCTCTTGGGTGTTGATATTATTGGCAAAGCTGAAGACATTCTCAACATAGGTATCGGTATACTGTGCGGCCACTTCTATAGACATACCGTTGCGGATACCTTCAGCGTACAGGATGACAGGATGAGTGGTAGTCTTATTCCTGTTGATAAACGCGACAAACTCTTCAATCCCTCCCTCATAATGGAAGTGATTGACTTTATCAAATCTCTCATCGATGAAGTTGATATTTACGCCCTTGTTGAGAAAAGCCATCTCTCGAAAGCGTCTCTCAAGAATGGGGTAGTCAAACTCTACGGTCTCAAAGATCTCGGGGTCAGGCCGGAAATACGTGCGTGAACCTACTCTGTCGGTCTGTCCCATCACCTGTAGTGGAGAGATCGTCTCCCCTCTGGAGAAGGACATCTGATAGATATTTCCATCTCTGCAGACTTCTACGTCCATGCGCTCTGAGAGTGCGTTGACGACGGAAGCGCCCACGCCATGGAGCCCCCCGGAAACCTTATATTCCACGTTATCAAACTTGCCGCCTGCATGCAGGACGGTGTGGATGATCTCAACGGCAGGTTTTTTGAGTTTGGGATGCAGATCGACGGGCATGCCGCGACCGTCGTCTTTGACTTCCACGCTGCTGTCTTTGAAGATAGTAATGTCGATGCGCTTGGCATAGCCATTTAAGGCTTCATCTATGCTGTTATCGACGATCTCAAAGATCAGCTGATGAAGACCTCTTGGTCCTGTGCTCCCGATATACATGCTCGGGCGCTTTCTGACAGGATCAAGTCCTTCCAGTACTTGTATTTTTTCTGCATCATAGCTGTTGTTACTTGTCAATCTTTCCTCCTACTGCTTTGCCGTCGGCAATCCAAATCGTTGCCGCTCTCTCCGACAGGGAACTGTCCAATCCATCCAAATCGGTGGCTGTAATGATTTTTTGATGTCCTATAAAGATCTCCAGCAGCTGATTGCGCCGCTGTCGATCCAGTTCACTGAATACATCATCAAGGAGAAGGATAGGCTTCATCCCCAGCTGCTCCTCGATAAAGGGTACGAGCGAGAAATAGACACTCAGCGCTCCCAGACGAACCTGTCCCTGGGAGCCATACTTTCTCAGGTCTCTACCATTTAAGCCGATACGCAGATCGTCTGCGTGGGGTCCGTAGCCTGTAAAGCCGACCCGACGGTCGCGATCCCGGCTCTCCCGGAGTCTCTCAAGGTACTCTTCGCTGTCCTGTGCATCACACCCCAGGTAATTCATCGTCAGTGTCTCGCTTCCCGAAGTAAGCCCTTGATGCATATTTCCTGCATGCACCGCAAGTTCTTCCAGAAAAGCTGCTCGACGCCTCGTGAGATCTACTCCATAGACGGAAAGAGCTTCCTCATAGACTTCAAGCTGGCGTATATCCACTACATCGCTCTTGAGCAGGGCATTCCTCGAAAGGAGTGTCTTGTTGTAGCGGACAAGCTGATGAAAATAGGCACGTGATACAAGAGAGATCTCCCGGTCCAGAAAGGCTCTGCGAAGAGATGGCCCCTGCGTAAATGTACGCAGATGATCCGGAGAGAAAAGCACCATGGGAAAGAGTCCAAACAGATCACTGCGGCGTTCGAGCTTCAGGTGGTTGAGCACCATGCTCATGCCCCCCTTCTCTCCCGCCGTCAGAATAAGGTGGCGCTCCCGTCCTTCTTCTTCAAACAAATACTCCAGTTCAAAGGGGTTTTTGAAATCCCCAAAAGTCTCCCGGAGGCGTGCCGAACGGAAGCTTCGGCCCATACAGGCCAGGTAGACCGCCTCCAGCAGATTGGTTTTTCCCTGGGCATTATCCCCCAGGATAATCTGAAGTTGTCTATCAAACGAAAAGGACTCCTTGCTGTAGTTTCGGTAGTCCTTCAGATGGATCTTTCTTAGGATCATTTGCTCTCCTGCATACACGATTATTATAGCACGTTTTCTTTGAAATTCCAAATCAAAGGGCATTTTTTTCTATGTGATTTTCCGAGCAAAAACAGCTCCGAAATTTGCCGCTTTTCAAAAGAATTCTTCCACTAAAAAACGCAAAAAAGCTCTCCACTCATGACGTGAAGAGCTCCAAACTTTTTATTAGTTTATCGGGAAGTCATCGCCCTGCTTTTTCTATGATAGATCAGCTTGAATAATTCACCCACCACAAATGGCAGAAGAGACAGGGGCAGGATATAAGCCCAGTCCTCAAATCCCAGAAAGCGCGTTTCAAAGATCGGCTGCAGGAATGGTACATAGATAACCGCTACCGTCAGCCCCATGGCAATGAGCAGCGCCTTATTCAGGGTGGCGTTGGAGAAGAGCCCGATCGTAAAGACCGAGTAATGCTCCGAGCGCGAAGAGAAGCTCCTCAGAAGCTCTGCCGCAATCAGGGTGATGAACGCATAACTCATAGCGCCTGTCGATGGTCCGAACTGCTTACCTCCGAATTTCTCAGAAGCCTTGTAGACCGTGCCATCCTCTCCCCGGATATCTTTTGTGTCTTCGATCTCCCAGTAAACACTATTGTTGCCGTGGCCATCTTCTGCTCGGTCACGAAGCCCATAATTACTGATGCCGATGTTGAAGGCAATAAACACGGCGAGGAAGATCGCAATCGCCTGGAAGGTAATGGAGAGGATCATTTCTTTATTTAGAATCTTATCCGTCCTCTTTCTTGGAGGTTGGAGCATGATATCAGGCTCCGCCTTTTCCTGACCCAAAGCCAGCGCCGGGAAAGAGTCTGTCACAAGGTTGAGCCAGAGAAGCTGGATAGGCATCAGAGGAATCATGGAAGGCCCCATGACCATCATCGTGATGAAGATGACCAGGATCTCTCCGACATTACAGGAGAGAAGAAATCCCACGAACTTTCGGATATTGCTGTAGATGACTCGGCCTTCTTCCACCGCCGTGACGATGGTGGCGAAGTTGTCATCGGTGAGAATCATATCTGCAGTGCCTTTGGCGACTTCTGTGCCAGTAATTCCCATGGCGACGCCGATGTCGGCTCGCTTAAGGGCGGGTGCGTCATTGACGCCGTCACCTGTCATGGAGGCGATGTGGCCGTTCGCCTGCAGAGCCTCTACGATACGCACCTTATGCTCAGGAGAGACGCGAGCATAGACTGCGGTATTTTCACAAGCCACTCGAAGTTCTTCGCTGTTAAGGGCGTCAAGCTCTTTGCCGGTGAGGACCTTATCGCCTTCCTTCATCAGTCCGAGATCTCTGGCAATGGCAACCGCCGTATCTTTATAGTCTCCCGTAATCATCACCGCACGGATGCCGGCATCTGTACACACCGCAATGGCGTCTCGCGCCTCCGGTCTTGCCGGGTCAATCATCCCCATCAGACCGACAAAGATCATATCATTTTCGGCTCGGGAGAAGGAGTTGTCAGGGTGTTCACTGTAAGCAAACGCCAATACACGAAGAGCTGTCTGTGCAAAAGCAGAGTTTGCCTCCATGATCTCGTCTCTTCTTGTCTGCGTCAGTTCTACCACACCGTCTTTTGTCAGTTCTCTGTTGCAACGCTCCAGGACAATGTCCGGTGCTCCTTTTGTCAGAGAGAGAGGGCACTGAGGAAACGCATGGAAGACTGACATCATCTTGCGCTCGGAGTCAAATGGCAGGTCTCCCAGGCGCTCATGATCTTCTGTGAGTTGTTTCTGAACAAGTCCTCCCTTTGCCCCGGCACTAAGCATGGCGGCTTCTGTCGGATCTCCGATGATGCCCCATACACCGTCTCTTTCCTGAAGTTCCGCTTCATTACAGAGAACACCGATCTCCAGCAGACGATGGAGGACAGGGTGATCTTTTACTTCTTCCTGATTGTACTGATACGTAATCTGCCCTGTCGGATCATAGCCGCTGCCGCTGACTTCGAGAATCTCACCATCCACGTAGAGGCGAGTGACAGTCATTTCGTTCTGGGTCAGGGTGCCGGTCTTGTCGGAGCAGATGACATTGACGCTGCCGAGAGTCTCTACTGCGAGGAGTCGTTTGACGATCGAGTTCTTGGCAGCCATACGGTTCATCCCTAGAGCCAGGACGATCGTGATGACAGCAGCCAGTCCTTCCGGTATGGCGGCGACAGCGAGGCTCACAGACGTCATGAACATATCCATGATGTCTCCGCCATTCATAATGCCGACGGCAAATGTAATGATGACCACGACCAGACAGAAGATGGCCAGGTACTTACCTAAGGTGTTGATATTGGTCTGAAGAGGCGTAAGTTCCTGTTTGATACCACTCAGTCTGCCGGCGAT
This sequence comes from uncultured Clostridia bacterium, assembly GCA_937880545.1. Lineage (GTDB taxonomy): Bacteria > Bacillota > Clostridia > Peptostreptococcales > Acidaminobacteraceae > DUVM01. The sequence continues at coordinate 5,010 of CALFKA010000051.1, forward strand.
TTTCCCCATCTCGGTACTCTGCCCGGTGGCGACAGCAACAGCTGTTGCGCGGCCATAAGTGATGGCAGTGGAACTAAAGACCATGTTGTGGCGGTCTCCAATGCCAACCTCCTGATCAGTTTCAAAATGAGCATCTTTTTCTACGGGTACACTCTCACCCGTGAGGGCCGCTTCTTCCGCTTTTAAGTTGCTCGCCTCCAAAAGACGAAGGTCTGCCGGCACGATATCTCCCGCCTCCAGGATGATAATATCTCCGGGTACAACCATCTGCGAGTCGATCAGTTCCTGCTTGCCTTCTCTTAGCACCCTGGCAAGAGGTGCTGACATTTTCTGTAGGGCGGCTACGGCCTGTTCTGCCCTGCCCTCCTGCACCACCCCTAAGATGGCGTTGACGATAACGATGGCGATGATGATGACCGCCTCAATCCAGTCACCCAGAAAACCCGATACAATCGCAGCGAGGATCAGGATGATGACCATTACGTCGTTAAACTGAGCGAGGATCTTCTTCCATAGAGGTTCTGCTTCCTCTTCCTCGAGTTTGTTGACACCGAACTGTTCCAGGCGTTTTTTTGCTTCCTCTTTGCTCAGTCCACTTGCCACATTGCTCTCTAGTGCGTGCAGACATTCCTCGGTGCTGCCTTTGTAGGGCTGACCGGTCTCTATAAGTGTTGAGACTTTCGTTTCTTCCATAACTGTATATTTGCCGGCTTCGATTCCGGCATCCTTTCTCTGACCTACTTCTGTGTCTCTGATTTCCTTCTGTGATCTTACCCAGTTTTCATCTGCTACTTCTCTCTTTTTGATTCACTCCATGAGTCATCAATAAAAGCAAGTATTGGCTTTTGGGTGGCAAAAAGCCTGGCTCCGTGAAGATCAGGAGCCAGGCCTAAAGACTTCTTATTTCACTGCATCCCTTATTACTGTAGTTTGCAAGCCTCTCCAAAGAAGCGAGAATTCAAGCTAAGCGCAACCGCTGTATAAAGAATACTTAATTAATAATTATACAAAGTATTTCCGAGAAGTAAAGTCTGGAGTTTTTCACCAGATGAAACTATATGACCTTGTCAGCAGTGACGCGATTTTTCGAGGCAGCATAGATATAGAGAATCGGTAAAACCAGCCCTGCGGCAGCGACGAAAATGCTCTGATCCTGATCTGTAAAAATGCTTATAGCGGCCGAGATGATGGCAACAATCAATGAAAGGATGCCAAAAAGGATGAGTGTGTTGGCTTTCTCCGGATTTGTCGTGTGCCTGATACCGAGGATTCCGGCTGTCAGGTTGATAACTACTCCGATCAGAGCAAGTAATACGGCTGCCACAACAAGGAATGCCATCCCCGCCTCACCGACAGCGCTCATAACAGCGATTAGCGTGATCAACGGGACTACAGCAACAATAATACTGAGAAAGCTTCCCACTATCATGATGATACTGACCACTTTGAGTAATGTGTTCTTTTTCTCCATAGTTTCCTCCCTATATCCTCATTTAATCACGAATTTTAATCCATCTGAATACGCTATTGGGTACAGTCGGAAAAAATCTTACCGAACCCACTTGACATACTGTATCTGCTGTTATATATTATCACCGTAAAGATAACAGTAGGAGGATCCATGACGATACTCATCAACAATGGAGCCAGCATTAAAATCCCC
>CALFKA010000052.1 GCA_937880545.1 uncultured Clostridia bacterium
GAGTAAGTAGAACACTTGAGTAAGTGAACTGTTCTTTTTAATTTGGAAAGTAAGGATACGCCATTTTTTGATGGAAATGGAATTGGGTATTTTGTGAACACCTCTATTGATGGTATAATAACCCCATATGAAATCAGGAGGTTTGCATGAAGACGTACCCCAATGATAATATCCGCAATGTCGTACTCTTAGGTCATGGAAGCAGCGGAAAGACTACGCTTACGGAAGCGATTCTTTTTAGCCTTGGTCTGACATCTCGCATGGGACGAGTAGAAGATGGCAATACAGTCTCCGACTACACGAAGGAAGAGATTTCACGCAAGTTCTCAATCGGTACCAGCTTGATCCCCATTGAGTGGGAGGATAATAAGATCAATTTCCTGGATACGCCGGGCTACTTTGATTTTGTCGGCGAGACGACAGGAGCGCTTCATGTCACCGATGGCGCCGTCATCTTTTTAGATGCTTCCTCAGGTGTAGAAGTCGGGACGGAAAAAGCCTGGGCAGCCACGTCCAAGATGAACCTCCCGAGAATGCTGTTTATCAATAAGATGGACAAAGATAACATAGAATATGTTGAGTTGATGCACAAACTCAAAGAAGTGTTCGGGAAAAAAGTGGCACCTTTTGTTCTTCCCATTGGAGAAGGCGAGGATTTCAAGGGCTTCGTCAACGTCGTTGATATGGTCGGTCGCATCTATGATGGAAAGAAATGTAATGACGGGCCCATTCCTGAAGATTTAATGGACCAGATTGAGCCCATCCGCGAAATGCTTGTTGAAAGCGTGGCGGAGAGCGATGAAGAGCTCCTGGAAAAATATTTCGAAGGGGAAGAATTTACGGCGGAAGAGATGACAAGAGGTCTGCGCGCCGGAGTTGTATCGGGCGAGATCGTCCCCGTCGTCGTCGGAAGCGCTCTCAAGGGAGTCGGTATCCACACACTGATGGATGTGTTGATCAAGTACTTCCCATCTCCTGCTGAGCATACCCCTGTATCAAAAGGCATCAAACCTTATACGGAAGAAGAAATTGAACGCAAGATGGACTCGAAAGAACCTTTCAGCGCCATTGTCTTTAAGACGATCGTCGACCCCTTTGTGGGTAAGATCTCGTTGATGAAGGTGCTCTCGGGAATCTTGAAAAAAGATATGGAAGTCTATAACCCACAGAAAGACTCGAGCGAGAGAGTCGGTGGTGTCTTCTCGTTACGAGGGAAAAAGCAACTCGAAGTCAATGAGTTGGTCGCCGGCGATATCGGTGCTGTGGCAAAACTGTCTGATACTCAGAGTGGTGACACCCTCTGTGAAAAAGGAAATCCTATCGAGTATCCGCGCATTGTCTTCCCCTCGCCCGGCCTCTTTAAAGCGATTGAACCGAAAGCCAAAGGCGATGAAGACAAGATCGGCGGAGCGCTTACCCGTCTTAACGATGAAGACCCCAGCTTCACCGTCACACGCAACCGTGAGACGAATCAGATGATTCTTGGTGGACAGGGGACCATGCAGCTGGCGATCATCGCCAACCGCCTCAAAGAACTCTACGACGTCGACGTCGAAGTGATCCCGATGAAAATCGCCTACCGCGAGACCATTAAAGGAACCGCAACTGTCCAAGGAAGACACAAAAAACAAACGGGTGGTGCCGGCCAATACGGCGACGTCCATATCCGCTTTGAGCCCTCTGAAGAAAATTTCGTCTTTGCAGAGGAAGTCTTCGGCGGCGCCGTGCCCCGTAACTACTTCCCGGCTGTTGAAAAAGGACTCGAAGAGTCCATGGTCCAAGGCCCCCTTGCAGGCTATCAGGTGGTCAACATCAAAGCAACACTTCTCGACGGAAGCTATCACGCTGTCGACTCAAGTGAAATGGCCTTTAAGATCGCAGCGGCGCTGGCCTTTAAAAAAGGACTTCCGGAAGCCAACCCCATTCTTCTGGAACCTGTGATGCATCTGGAGATTGTCGTGCCCGATGACTATATGGGAGATATTATGGGAGACCTGAACAAGCGAAGAGGCCGCATTCTGGGGATGGAACCCGCCGAGAGTGGACATCAGAAAGTCATTGCGGAAGCTCCGGAAGCTGAACTGTTCAGCTACTCCAGTGATCTGCGGAGCATGACCCAGGCAAGAGGCGACTTCACCGTGCGCTTTGAGCGTTACGAAGAGGTACCTGCCATGATTGCCGAGAGAGTCATCGCCCAAAGCCAAGAAGAAGACTAAGGAGGAGGGAAACCTCCTCTTTTTTTCAAGAGAAGAAAGAAATGAAAATCAAAACACAATTTGTCTGTAATGAATGCGGATCTGTTTCCCCCAAATGGATGGGGCGCTGTAGCGACTGCGGATCCTGGAACTCTTTTACCGAGGAAGTGATCGAACCAAAAAAAAGCACCCAGGCCATACAAGATCCTGGTGATTTGTCACGCGCGCAGAGTCTCAAAGAAGTTCAGTTGAGCGAAGAGCAGCGGGTATCGACCAATAATAGCGAGCTTGACCGCGTCCTCGGAGGGGGGATTGTCGATGGCTCGCTCATCCTCGTAGGGGGGGAGCCCGGAATCGGCAAAAGCACCCTTCTTCTTCAGATGGCTGATTCGCTGGCCAGACAGGGAAAGGTCGTCCTGTATGTCTCCGGTGAAGAGAGTAAGCATCAGATTAAGATGCGGGCTAACCGCCTGGGAGTAGAAGGAGACAATGTCCTCTTGTTATCCGAGACGACCTTTGAAAAGATTTACCAGGTGATCGGCCAGGAAAACCCCGATATTCTCATTCTCGACTCGATTCAGACCATGAGCACTATGAACTTAAGCGCTGCAGCGGGTAGTGTCTCGCAGGTGCGTGAGGTAACATCCCACCTGGCGAGACTCGCAAAGGGAGAGGGGATGGCGACCTTTATCGTAGGTCATGTCACAAAGTCAGGTTCCCTCGCCGGTCCAAAAGTCCTCGAGCATATGGTTGATACGGTTCTCTATTTTGAAGGTGACGGCAGTAACCTCTACCGCATCCTGCGTGCGGTGAAGAATCGCTTCGGCTCGACCAATGAGGTAGGGCTTTTCTCCATGAGCGGAAGAGGGCTACAGATTGTGTCGAATCCTTCGGAATTGTTTCTGAGCCACAGTCAATCAGAAGAGCCTGGCACGGTGGTCTTTTCTTCTATTGAAGGAACGAGACCCCTGCTTGTTGAGATACAGAGTCTCGTAAGTCCCACCAACTTTGCGGCACCCCGCCGAATGGCACTAGGCGTCGATTACAATAAACTCGTGCTCTCCGTAGCTATATTAGAGAAAAAACGAGGACTCTTTATGCAGAACCAGGACATCTACGTCAACGCCGTCGGAGGGATCACCTTGAGTGAACCGGCGCTGACCCTTCCCATGATGGTGTCGATGAGTTCCTCCTATTATAATCAACCTGTACCCCGAGATATGATTTTCTTTGGGGAAGTCGGACTCCTTGGAGAGGTGCGCAGTGTTCCTCAGGTAGAACAGCGCCTCGCCGAAGCCAAAAGACAGGGATATAAGCGTGCTATGATTCCCGGGAAAACATCATTTACATTGGAGGGAATGGAAATCCTCGGGGTAAGAAATGTACAGGATGTCTTTCATCAGCTGAAGCTTGGGAGGAGGAATGAATGAGGGTTGGCGTAAAGTATTGTGGCGGTTGCAACAATCAATATGATCGCACCGCTTTTCTGGAAAAGATGAAAAAAGCATTTCCTCACATAGAGTATGAATATGCCAGTGAGGATGAAATATACGATGTGGTGATTTTTCTTCAGGGGTGTGATAGAGCCTGTGCCAGCAGGAACTACCAAGCAAGGTTAGGCTTTTATGATGTGAAACCATCCAGTTTGGATCGCGCACTCGACCAGCTCAGGGAGGTGTTGGGTGAGTAACCTAAGAGATTGGCGAAAAATTGATTTCATCAATATATTGGAGGCCATTTACGACGGTGTGTTCATCACGGACGGGAAAGGAACGGTCTTGATGATGAACAAAGGCTATGAGCGCATCTCGGGTTTGAAGAGAGAAAATCTCATTGGCGATACGATGAGCAATCTCATGGCTACCGGTGTCATCTCTCAGTCGGTGTCGCTTCTTGTCATCAAGGAGAGAAGGCAGCTGACCATTGAGCAGCGCTTCATCGCCACGGGAAAGATCGTACTTGTCTCGGGTACCCCCATCTTTAATGAAGAAGGGGAGGTTATGTTCGTTGTCACCAGTGTGCGCGATGTGACGGAGATGATTCACCTGAAAGATGAGCTCGAAGAAACACAGGCACAGCGCGTATTGGCAGAACATGAGTTGGAACTGATCCGCTCCTATCTGGAAGAAAAAATTCAGCTGATCGCCGTCGACAAAAACATGATGAAGGTACTCGACCTTGCCAAGCAAGTAGCAGGTATGGACACCACCGTTCTCATCACCGGAGAGACGGGAGTGGGTAAGAACGAACTGGCGCAATTCCTGCATGAACAGTCACCGCGAGCAGACAAAAAGTTTGTGACGATCAACTGTGCTCTTTTGCCCGAGTCACTGGTGGAGAGTATTCTCTTTGGCTATGAAGAAGGCTCTTTTACCGGAGCTTCAAAAGAAGGCAAGCCGGGACTGTTTGAGATCGGGGATCAGGGGACAATTTTCATTGATGAGATAGGGGAGCTGTCTCCGGGTCTGCAGATCAAACTGCTGCGTGTGTTGGAGGAAAGAAAATTTGAGCGCATCGGCTCGACCAAATCCATCGAAGTTAATATACGTATCGTCATCGCCACCAATAGAGACCTCGAAGAACTCGTTGAAAAACGAAAGTTTCGCGATGATCTCTTTTATCGTATCAATACATATCCTATCCACATTCCTCCGCTTCGAGAGAGGCCGGACGATGTACTTCCGCTTGCCAGAGCTTTTCTAGCTTCTCTCAATCACCGCTACGCACATACGACGAGATTTTCCCGCGCAGCGGAGCAGATTCTCAAAGAGTACAACTGGCCCGGGAATGTGCGCGAACTGAAAAACGCAATCGAACGGGCTTATATCCTGAGTGAGAAAACTCTGATAAGCGCAAATGATCTGGCATTTTTGCATCCTGTTCTTTCGCCCGGCTCTGTCACAATGAAAAGAAATTTCTCGCTTAAAGATTATTTGCTTCAGGAGGAGTATATGATTATGCTCCGATACGCTAAGGAATTGGGAAGTTATCGCAAAGCTGCGAAAGCTTTGGGCATGGAACCCAGCACATTTACTAAAAAGAAACAACGATTTGAACAAAATCTTAAAGAATAGTGAATTTATGCAACCGGTGCATTAATTCAACGCTTTATGAGTGAGCAGGAAAATGCTCGAGATGACCGTCTTCTCTTGTGTTTCCTGTTTTTATGTTGAATTATTGCAATATTAATCCTAGTATATTTCGTGCCAAGGAGTGCAAAACATTGAAATTAAGGGAAAATTGAAATAGGCATAGATATTGCTTTATATTTTAACGAATTATAATCACGTACTCTGAAAGGAGAGTTTAATGGCACTTAAAACCGGACAACAGTATCTAGAGAGCATCGAAAAGATTAAAATGAGTATCTATCTCTTCGGTGAAAAAATCGAAAACCCTGTCAACAATCCGATTCTTAGACCGTCACTCAACTCCGTAAAGAAAACATATGAACTGGCTCAAATGCCGGAATACCAAGATCTTTTGATCACCACAAGTCATCTGACGGGTGAAAAGATTAACCGTTTTACGGCGATCCATCAGTCACCGGAAGACCTGGTTAAAAAAGTGCGTATGCAGCGCCTGCTTGGTCAAAAGACCGCATCCTGCTTCCAGCGCTGCGTGGGTATGGATGGATTTAACTCCGTCTACAGCACCGCATATGAGATTGACCAGAAATATGGCACTGATTATCAGGAAAGATTCAAGAAGTTCCTTCTTTATGCACAAGAAGAAGACTTGACAGTTGACGGTGCTATGACTGACGCCAAAGGCGACCGTGGTAAGTCCCCTAGCCAGCAGGCGGACCCCGATTTGTATCTACGAGTAGTTGAGAGAAGAGAAGACGGCGTCGTCGTCCGAGGAGCCAAAGCGCACCAGACCGGGATCGTCAACTCTCACGAAGTGCTTGTCATGCCGACGATTGCTCTCAACCCTGAAGATAAAGACTACGCCATCTGCTTTGCCGTTCCCCTGGATACGCCGAACCTACATATTATTGTCGGACGCCAGAGCTGCGATACCCGCAAACTCGAAGGGTCTGATATCGATGTTGGTAACAGCCAGTACGGCGGCATGGAAGGCTTGACCATCTTTGACGACGTCTTCGTACCCAACGAAAGAATCTTCATGAATGGTGAAACAGAGTTTGCTACGATGATGGTCGAGCGTTTTGCCGGTTACCATCGTTCCTCCTATGCCTGTAAAACGGGCGTCGGCGACGTTCTGATCGGCGCTGCTGCTCTGATCGCCGAATACAACGGCGTCCCGCGCGCCAGCCATATCCGTGACAAACTGATCGAAATGATCCACCTTAACGAGACGATGTGGTCCTCCGCCGTTGCCAGTTCCTGGGAAGGTGCACAGCTTCCCGCCGGTAACTACATTATTGACCTGCTTCTTGCCAATGTCTGCAAACAGAACGTCACCCGCTTCCCCTATGAAATGGCAGATCGGAAGAGCGTCGTGTAGGGAAAGAGTGTAGATC
>CALFKA010000053.1 GCA_937880545.1 uncultured Clostridia bacterium
CGAGATCGTGATGTGACTGGAGTTCAGACGTGTGCTCTTCCGATCTGGACATGGTGGTCCTGCGCTCACGCTTTGACAAGCTTCTGAGTCTGGAGGATTTCATCAAGAAGAACTTCTATAAGGACACCTCGGAGGTCGACTTCGACACCGGGATCCTGAAAGGACTCTTCGGGTCTCTGGATGATCGCTACAGTGAATACTACAATCCGCAGGAATACGCCGACCTTTTGGAGGAATTTGACGGCTCCGTGACCGGTATCGGAGCGTATATCACTCCGGGACCCAATGGATCGGTAGAGATTGTCTCCCCAATAGAGGGTTCGCCTGCTGAAGCGGCCGGCATCATGAAGGGCGACCTCATCATTGAAGTTGACGGCATCAGTACCGAAGAGTATTCCTTTGAAGGCAATCAGCGCCGTATAAAGGGTCCTGCCGGCACACAGGTGAACCTGAAGATATCACGCACCAATCCGGTGACAAGTGTCACTTCTGAGATTGAGTTGACCATCACCCGTGCCAGAGTGGAAACCCCTGCCGTCTCGAGCGAGATGAAGACCGACGACATCGGCTACATCCGCATCACGACGTTTGACAACAAAGTCTCTCGAGAGTTTGCCGATCATCTGAAGAAACTCCAGGACCAGGGCGCCAAAGCGTTCGTCCTAGATATCCGCGACAACGGTGGTGGAGACCTCGATCAGGTAGTGGAGCTCTCGGACCAGCTTCTTGGTGTCCAGACCATCGTCACGATCGTCACACCCGGTCAGGCTGATACCGTCTATAGCTCAAATGTAGCGAAGACGGATCTGCCGTTTATCCTTCTTGTAAATGAAAACTCCGCCTCCGCCTCAGAGATTCTAGCCGGCGCCATTCAGGACGGCAAAGCCGCTCCCGTTGTAGGAGACGTGACCTTCGGCAAGGGCATCGTCCAGACGGTGAGAGGTCTCATGGACGGCTCTGGCTTCAAACTGACCGTCAGCCGCTATCTCACTCCGAGCGGAGCTGACATCCAGGACAAGGGCATTACCCCGGATGTGCTCTCCGAAGACATCGAAGAAATGGGCTTTAAGACTAAGTTCGATGAACAAGGCAACGAGATAAGTGATGGGGTGCTCGAGTACGCCATCGACTATCTGCAAAAAGAACTGACTCGCTAAACGACAGGCGGCATGAGATGTGCCGCCTTTTCAATACACAGACAGGAGAAATCGCAGGAGTGATTTCCATCCGTGCTCTGTTCAAACGGATATAAGAGTGCTACAATGAAAAGCGAACGCAAGTTCGCTTCTCGTGCGTTTAAGCGCAGAAAAAACGGGAATCATTCGAACGTGAGGTACTATGAATTCATTTGTCGTGAAGAGTCCCTTCTCCCCGATGGGAGATCAGCCGGAAGCCATCGAACGGCTCTCCAAGGGAGTCAAAGAAGGACTGAAATATCAGACGCTTCTTGGTGTGACAGGAAGCGGCAAGACCTATACGATGGCAAAAGTCGTGGAGCAGATTAATAAGCCCACGCTGGTGCTGGCGCACAACAAAACACTGGCAGCCCAACTCGCTTCGGAGTTCCGGGAATTTTTCCCCAACAATGCCGTGGAGTTCTTTGTCAGTTATTATGACTACTATCAGCCCGAGGCATATGTGCCCGGGCTAGATCTGTATATAGAAAAAGACGCGGCCATCAATGATGAGATCGACAAACTCCGCCACTCGGCAACGGCTGCTCTTCAAGAGCGCCGGGACGTTTTGATCGTCGCCTCGGTTTCTTGTATCTATGGACTGGGCTCGCCGATCGATTACCGGAGTCTCGTCGTCTCTCTGCGACCCGGGCAGATGCATTCGCTCGATTCGATCATCACACGCCTTGTGGACATCCAGTACAAGCGAAATGACTATGACTTCAAGCGGGGCACTTTCCGGGTTCGAGGCGATGTCCTTGAGATCATCCCGGCAGGAAAAGAAGAAAACGCCTACCGCATAGAATTTTTCGGTGATGAGATTGACCGGATCAGCGAGGTCACTGTCCTGACGGGCGAGTGGCTCGGCGACAGAGATCATGTGGCAATTTTTCCCGCCAGTCACTTTGTGAGCAACAAGAAGAATATCCTGCGCAGCATCCGCGACATCGAAGAGGAACTTCAGGAGCGGCTCGTGTATTTTCGAGAGAACGGAAAACTCCTGGAAGCGCAGCGCTTGGAAGAGCGTACCCGCTACGATATGGAGATGCTCCGAGAGATGGGCTTTACCAGCGGGATTGAGAACTACTCGCGGATCCTTCTGAACAAGAAGCCGGGGGAGAGACCTTTTACGCTGATCGACTACTTCCCGAAGGATTTTCTCCTGATGGTGGATGAGTCTCATGTCAGCCTGCCGCAGGTGCGGGGCATGTATGCGGGTGACCGCTCCAGAAAGATGAATCTCGTAGAATACGGTTTTCGTCTGCCGAGTGCTCTTGATAACCGACCGCTTCGCTTTGATGAGTTTATCGACCTGGTTCCACAGATGGTCTTTGTCAGTGCGACACCCGGCCCCTATGAAGCGGAGCATGAACAGAACCGAGCAGAGCAGATCCTAAGACCGACCGGTCTTCTCGATCCCGTAGTGGATGTGCGACCGATCGAGGGACAGATGGAAGACCTCTATGCAGAGATCACAAAGAGAGCCAAGAGAAGTGAGCGTGTGTTGGTGACGACGCTCACAAAGAGGATGGCAGAAGACTTGACAGACTTCTTAAAAACACTGGATGTCAAAGTCACCTATATGCACTCCGATATCGATACACTGGAGCGGATGGAGATCATCCGGGATCTGCGCCTCGGTGAGTATGATGTCCTCGTGGGCATCAACCTCTTGCGAGAGGGGCTCGACCTTCCTGAAGTCTCCCTCGTTGCGATTCTCGATGCAGACAAGGAAGGCTTTCTGCGCTCGGAGACATCCCTCGTGCAGACCATAGGAAGAGCCGCTCGCCACTCCGAAGGAAAGGTTATCATGTATGCTGATTCGATCACGGGTAGCATGGAGCGAGCGATCAGTGAAACGAAGCGCCGCAGAGAGATCCAGGAGGAGTATAATAAAGCGCATGGGATTATCCCAAAGAGCATCGTAAAAGAAGTAAGGGGTGTGTTGGCCGCCATCCATAAAGAGGAGGCGCCACTCAGTTTCCGCGAACAGATGAGTGCTCAGGAAAAGGCTGAGCGTATCGCCGCCTTGGAAATCGAAATGTTTAAGGCCGCCAATGCCCTCGACTATGAGAAGGCTATCGACTACCGAAATGCCATTGAAGAACTTAAAAGGAAGAAAAAGTGAAAGACGCCATCGTCATTAAGGGAGCCAGGGAACACAACCTAAAAAATGTGGATCTGACGCTCCCCAGAGATACATTTATTGTCATTACCGGCCTGTCGGGCTCAGGAAAGAGCTCGCTGGCTTTTGATACCATCTATGCTGAAGGACAGAGGAGATACGTAGAGAGCCTCTCCGCCTATGCCAGGCAGTTCCTCGGTCAGATGGAAAAGCCGCTGGTAGAGTCGATTGAAGGGCTCTCTCCGGCCATCAGCATCGATCAGAAGAGCTCTTCGAGAAACCCGCGCTCCACTGTGGGCACGATTACAGAGGTCTATGACTACCTGCGCCTTCTCTATGCAAGAGTCGGCACGCCTCACTGCCCGGTCTGTCACCGGGTGGTGGAACCCGTCAGTGTCGATGACGTGGTCGAACAGGTCGAGAGGTTTCCCGAAGGGACACGTCTCTATATTCTCGCACCGGTCGTGAGGGGCAAGAAAGGAACACACGTCAAAGTGTTTGATGCCCTCCGGAAAGATGGCTTCACCCGCGTCAAAGTAGATGGGGAAGTCCTCAACCTCCTTGAAGCCCCCATCCAATTAGATAAGAACAAGAAACACGACATCGACGTGCTGGTCGACCGCCTCGTTATGAGGCAGGGACTCAGAAGCCGCATTGCGGACTCCCTAGAGACAGCGCTTCACCTGGAGGATAAGATCGTCAAAGTCGAAGTCCTCGGAGAAGGTGAGACCATTTTCAACATGAGCTACTCCTGTCCGGAGCACGGAGAGGGGATAGCGGAGATGGAGCCGAGGAGTTTCTCCTTTAATGCCCCCTATGGAGCATGTGATGAGTGCAAGGGACTTGGCTTTCTCCAAAAGGTGGATGAAGAGCTTGTCCTCCCCAATAAGAATTTAAGTATCAATCAAGGCGCCATCGCCTTTATCAAGGATTTCTCCAAGTCATCCTACTATGCGCCACTTATCAAGCGAATCTATGAAGGCACCAATGTCACACTGAACACCCCTATCAAAGACTATCCACCTGAACTCTATCAGAAGCTCCTCTATGGAAATGCCCCAACAAAATACATCAAAGGCAGGTACGGGGTACGTGCCGTCAATGCCGGCTTTGAGGGGCTGATCAATCACCTGGAGAGAAGATACAGAGAGACCTCATCGCCCGGCATGCGCATGGAGATCGAGACGTATATGTCGGAAAACCCATGTCCGAAATGCCACGGAAAACGTCTCAAGGACGAAGTGCTAGCGGTCACCGTCAATGATCTCAACATCCACGAATTGACATCTCTAAGCATCGCAAAGATCCATGAATTCTTTGAGAACATGGTGCTTCCCGGGGCCAAGGCAAAGATTGCCGAGCAGATTACAAAGGAGATCCGAGCGCGCGTCACTTTCCTCATGGATGTGGGACTTGATTACCTGACGCTGGCAAGAAGTGCATCAAGCCTCTCCGGAGGGGAGAGTCAGCGCATTCGACTGGCGACACAGATCGGAAGCGGGCTGGTAGGCGTGCTCTACATCCTCGATGAACCGAGCATCGGACTGCATCAAAGAGACAACGCGCGTCTCCTGGCGACCCTCAGAAACCTCACAGATCTCGGAAACACTCTCCTCGTCGTAGAACACGACGAAGAGACGATCCGAAGCGTCGACCACATTGTCGACATAGGGCCTGGTGCAGGGGAGAGGGGCGGCTATATCGTGGCACAGGGTTCTCTGGAAGAGGTGCTGAAGGTCAAAGAGTCCGTAACGGCTCAGTACCTGAGTGGTGAGAAGTATATCCCTGTCCCTCTTACGAGAAGAAAACCAAAGGGAGAGATGACAATCGTCGGTGCCGCAGCCAATAACCTGAAAAACATCGATGTCAAAATCCCGCTGGGTGTCATCACCTGCATCACCGGTGTCAGTGGCTCCGGCAAGAGTAGCCTTATCAACGAAGTTCTCTACAAAGAGCTCTACCGCCGCATCTACAAAAGCCACTCGGTGAAACCGGGAGAACACAAGGACATCGAGGGTTGGGAGCAGCTCAATAAGATCATTGCGATCGACCAGTCTCCCATTGGCAGAACGCCGCGGAGTAACCCCGCCACCTACACAAAAGTGTTTGATCCGATCCGCGACCTCTTTGCCGCGCTTCCCGAATCCAATAAAAGAGGTTATCAGAAGGGGCGCTTCTCGTTTAACGTAAAGGGTGGACGCTGTGAAGCCTGTAAGGGAGACGGGATCAATAAGATTGAGATGCACTTTCTCTCCGATGTCTACGTGACATGCGAGACATGCCATGGAAAGAGATATAATCGCGAGACACTGGAAGTGCGCTATAACGGGAAGAATATCTACGAAGTACTGGAGATGACTGTCAGTGAAGCCCTGGAGTTCTTCGCCGTCCACGAACCGATCCGAAGAAGGCTTGAGACCCTCAATGATGTGGGACTTGGCTATATCAAACTGGGGCAGCCCTCTACGCAGCTCTCCGGAGGAGAGGCGCAGCGCATCAAGCTCGCCAGTGAACTCTCCAAGAGAAGCACAGGTGACACCCTCTATATCCTGGATGAGCCGACGACGGGTCTTCATATGGCAGACGTGCATATGTTGATCGGTGTCCTAGAGCGCCTTGCTGAGGGTGGCAACACCCTCCTCATCATCGAGCACAACTTGGATGTCGTGAAGTCAGCCGACTACATTATCGACTTGGGTCCGGAAGGGGGAGACCGAGGAGGAGAGATCCTCGCTGAGGGGACCCCGGAAGAAGTTGCCAAAGTAAAGGTAAGCTACACCGGTCAGTACCTGAAAGATATGCTCAAGCCAAGGCTTTAATTCTCGAAGGCCTCAGAGTGATATAGGGATGAAAAATAGCTCGTTAAAAGCGGCTAATGTAGAATTAGATTCCATATTAGCCGCTTTGTTTCGCAAATATACACGGCTATAATGGAATTGGATTCCAGAACAGACGAAAAGAGTGGCACATGTATATCAAGAGGCTCCTTGTTAGACTACTCGATCCATCTCTATTTGACGATCAAAAAGATCCATATCAGCACTATAAAATGTCCCTTTTATTCTGATTAATTGTCAGTGGGTGTTATGATAGAGTCACAAAATATCTCAAAGGAAGAGAGCATGATCGACATCGTGATACTGGGGACGGGGGCCATGACTCCCCTCCCAAATCGTCATCTCAGTTCCATGATCCTGCGCCATAACGGCAGACAGATTTTGGTGGACTGCGGAGAGGGAACGCAGGTAGCCATCCGCGAATACGGTTATGGCATCAAATCGATCGACGGGATCGCCATCACTCACTTTCACGGCGACCATTTCTTTGGCCTGCCAGGACTTCTGCACTCCCTTGAACAAGCCGGAAGGACAGAGCCGGTCTGGGTTGCCGGTCCGGAGGGGCTCGAAGAAATGATGGAGAGGATCCTCGCAATGACACGAGATCTTCATTTTCAAGTAAAGCTTAGAAGAGAGGATCACTTTGAGAGCAATGGCCTTGTCATCGAGACCTTTCCACTGACCCACCGCATTGCATCTCAGGGCTACAAGTTTACACTTACAAGACCTGGAAAGTTCCTTCCGGAAAAAGCGACGGACCTTGGAATCCCTTTGGAGTTGTGGTCTCGTTTGCAGGCAGGAGAGACTGTGGGTGAGTTTAGCCCGGAGATGGTGATGGGACCTCAGAGAGAGGGAATCACGGTTGTCTATGCGACAGACACGCGCCCGAGCGAGACGATAGTAAGAGCTTCTGAGGGAGCGGATCTCCTGATCATGGATGGAACGTATCCGGATAATAACAAGGCAGAGCATGCAGTGAAATATGGTCATATGACATTTCCGGAGGCGGCGAACCTAGCAAAGGAGGCTCGCGTGAAAGAGGCATGGCTCACCCACTTCAGTCACTCCATTGAAGACCCGGATGAGTCATTGGAGGCTGCCAGAAAAATCTTTGAAAACATTCACTTGAGCTATGATGGGAAGATGAAGACACTCGGTTTTGCGTGATGGAAGTTATGTACATACTTTTTGGGAGGATGGTGTGGAACTGATCTACCTGCTACTTCTTTTTGCTCTGCTAGTCGTTTTGATGATACGCCGGGTGCCGCTTTGGGCTTCCATGGGCATCAGCGTCCTTCTGGGCTTCTTTCTGTACCGGATTCCACTTAAAGATGTGGGACAGATTCTTCAGTTGGGCATTTTCTCCAAAGCGACACTCTACTTGGTTCTTGCTTTTTACTCCGTCACGTTTTTGCAGCGCATGATGGAGAAGAGAGATCATTTACGGTTGGCAGAGGAGAGCCTGACACGGCTCTTCGGCTCCCGCAGAATCAATGCGACAGTGGTGCCTTTTATCATCGGCCTTCTCCCTGCTGTGGGAGCTGTGCTGATGGCTCGCCCTATTGTCGATACAGCTGCAGGGGACTTTCTCGATGCAGAGGAGCGATGCTTTGTCACAAGTTTTCACCGCCACATTTCGGAGGGATTTCTTCCGACCTATCCGTCGATCATTTTGGCGATTGAACTCTCGAAAGTGCCGATGACTCATTTCGTAGGGGCGATGCTTCCCCTTGTGTTCCTGCTGTTTTTCCTTGGTTTTATCTTTTATGTGCGAAAGATTCCCGGTTCCAGGGGGTTCAAAGGAGGCAACAAGAAAGCCGAGGTCAAACATCTCATCATCAGTCTGTGGGGGATCGGTGTATCGATCATTCTCATTCTGGTGTTTGGTCTCCCCGTTCATGTCGCCGTCATACCGGTACTCCTCCTCTCCTTCTTTGTGAACAGATTTACTTGGGAGGAGATAAGACCCATGTTCATCACGGCCTTTGAGACAAAGCTCATGCTGACGACGGTGGCGATTATGGTATTTAAAGAACTCCTGGCTTTTGCGGGGGTCATCGACAGTCTCACAGCATTTTTCAGCGGTTTTGCACTTCCGCCGATCGTGGTCTTTGGGCTGGTCTTCTTCTTTGGCTCTGTTCTTGCCGGAGGGCAGGCGATGATTGCGATGATGCTGCCTGTGGCGGTGGCGACACTGGGGAGCAGTCTGGGGCTTCTCGTCTTCATCATGAGTACCGTATTTATCGCTTCGCAAGTCTCGCCTACGCATATCTGCTTGGGAGTCATCACGGAAGCGTACGGGCTTCCCTTTACGTCATTAATAAAAAAGACGATGCCTGTGCTGCTGGCATTCGTCCTCTTAAGCTCGCTATATAGTTACGTGCTCTACCTGATCTTCTAGTAAACTCAGTTGGTGTACCGGGAGATCTTTTTCGTGAGGTCCTCCGTCTCGTCCTCGCTCCACTCTTCATGCTCTGTCCTGTGGCAAGTGCAGAGAGGGGATCCACAAGGTCGTCGCGGCAGACCTTTTTTGGATCATAGAAGAATGGGGCAGTTTTCTTCAATAGTCTCTATTGGATCCTTCACCGCATCAAAGTCATACTGCTCGAATTCGTGCTTGCTGATGGCCCACAGAGGTTTCGGGCGGTTTGCTCATCTCTCTTTCACTGAGCGCATCGACACCGGCGCGCAGAGTGCCACCTGTCTTTCTTGCTCGTATACTCATGATGATAGGGCTTCGCAGATGCTTCCTGCCTTCGTAGAAGTATTGAGGGTCGGCCACTTTTTGGTACTCCTTCCTGTCTTGCCTCCTATCTCTTAGATGAGGAGGCCTATCTCGAGAAGGCGCATATCATAAAAGCGATAGCTCTCTTGAAGGGAGAGAGGTAAATCTTCAAGCTCATTCCTGGAGATGTGAGTTATACTAGCTTCTTTCTAAGAAAAAAGCACCTGCCAAAGCAGATGCCTTAATTAAAAGAAGAGTTCAAAGAGGTCGTCGGGCTGAATGTACTTTCCTTCCTTATAGACCCGCATATTTCCGGAGGAGATCTCATCGATCAGTGTCACTTCTCCTTCGCATCTTCCGAACTCATACTTGATATCATAGAGTTCAAGGCCTTTTTGTTTTAGATCTTGCGCTATCAACTGAGTGATCTTCTGCGTCATGGCTTTCAGTGTGTCATACTCTTCACCCGTGAGGACATGCAGCGCTTCTAAACCATCTCGGGTGACCAGGGGATCTCCCAGTTCATCATTCTTGAATGTCATCTCAACATAAGCAGGAAGCGGAGCGCCTTCTTCCACGTAGTCTTTGTATCTCCTGTAGAAGCTTCCGACAGCCCGCAGGCGGCAGATGACCTCCAGCCCTTTTCCAAAGGGGGTGGCGCCGAGCACTTCCATGGAGGTGTTTTCGTGGTCTGCCCCCACAAAGTGCGTCCGGATGCCGGCTCCCTCAAGTTTTTTAAAGAAGTATTCGCTCATGAGAAGATTGTTTTTCCCTACCCCCTCCATCGTGAGCCCAACCTGGTTACTTCCGGGATCGAAGACGCCGTCTTCTCCCGTGACATCATCTTTGAAAAGCAGATAATAGTTTCCGTTGTCTAATCTATAGACATCTTTGGTCTTTCCTTTATACAGCAGTTGCATGGTGCCTCCTTCATATAGGTCTATTCTACCCTCTTTTGCGTCATCTTGAAAAGAATCTTTTCGTGGTATGATACCTACATGGAAGTGAAAGAAAGTATCCTGGAACAACTGAAAGAGGTACCACAGAGTCCGGGCGTCTACCTGATGCGAGGCATCGGGGGGCGCATACTTTACGTGGGCAAAGCGAAGCGGCTCAAAAACCGACTCTCAAGCTACTTTCATTCTGTCGATACACATCCTGTGAAGACCAAAATGCTCGTCGTCAACACCCAGGACTTTGAATACATTCTTACGCACTCTGAGACGGAAGCCCTACTTCTTGAAGCCAACCTCATCAAGCGGCATATGCCCAAGTTCAATATCCTGCTAAAAGATGACAAGAGCTATCCGTTTATCAAACTGACTAAAGAAGCCTATCCAAGAATTCTGAAGACAAGGGATACAAAAGGTCCCGGCCTCTACTTTGGCCCGTTCACCAGCGACTATGACGTCAATCTGACGCTGGAAGCGCTGCGTCTTCTCTATCCTCTGCGCCGCTGCGAGGTGACACTCACGACGGTCAAACGCCCCTGTCTGTACTACTCCATGGGACTATGCCTGGGTCCGTGTGCCGGCAATGATCCGAAAGAGGAGTATGAGAAACATGTGGAGAAGATCCGTAAATTTTTCTCGGGGGACAAGCGAGAGGTGGTGGAAGAACTTGAACGAAGACGAGATGAAGCGGCAGCCAATCTTCAGTTTGAAAAGGCGATGGAGTTTCGCGACTTTGCCTTGGCGGCAGAACGCCTGAGTCTGTACCAGAAGATCACCCATGTAAGTACGGGCAATGAAGATATACTCGGCCTTTCCAAGGTGGAAGAAAAGATCTGCGTAACCCTTTTTGTGCGAAGAGACGGTAAAATCATCGACAGAGAGAACCATGTGTTTACACCTCTAGAGGATGACGCGGCTGCCAACCTGGAGTCTTTTATTCTCCAGTATTATGCGGAAGCCCATACGCTGCCTGCGGAGATTCTTGTTTCGCATGAACCGGCGAGTGTCAAGGGGCTCGAAGAAATTCTATCGGAGAAAGCCGGTAGAAAGGTGCGCATCCGCGTGCCACGCCGGGGAGAAAAAAAACAGATGGTGGAGATGGCCATTCTCAATGCTACGGAATACCTGGAGAAGTTCCGAAAGACGATTCTCTCAGAAGAAGAGAAACAGCGGGAGATCGAACTGATTCTCTCATCGATCATCAGTCGGGATAAGGTAGAGCGTCTGGAGATCTACGATATCTCCAATATGTCAGGCTTTTTAAGTGTAGGGAGCATGGTGGTCTATGAGAGAGGGAGGAAGAAAACCTCGGATTACCGGAAGTTTCGCATCAAGCATGTCAAAGGGCCAGATGATGTCCACTCGATGGAGGAGGTGCTCACGCGCAGACTTGCCCGACTGCAGGAGTCGAGCTTTGGCAAACGTCCGGACCTGATTCTCGTCGACGGCGGCGTAGGGCAGGTAGGGGCAGCAAAGACTGCTCTTGAAAAACTGGGTGAGGACATCCCGGTGATGGGACTTGTCAAAGACGCATATCATCGCACCAGCCACTTCTACTTTGAGGGAAGAGAAATTCCGTTAGATCGTGACACGGCTATCTATCGGTTCTTCTATGGTATTCAGGAGGAGGTGCACCGCTTTGCTCTCGCCTACCATCAGAAGCTCCGAGGAAAGAGCCTTGCCTTTACTCTCCTCGATGAGGTTCCCCTCATCGGTGAGAAGCGAAAAGTGGCCCTGATGAAACATTTCGGGACACTGGAAAAGCTCAGTCAGGCTTCGGTTGAAGAACTGCTGGAGGTGGCGGAGATGGACCGCCCCAGTGCCCAGAATCTATACATGCATTTTCGGGAGGAAGAAGATGAAACAGTGGATCGTATTTGAAGGGGGAGAAGGATCAGGCAAGACGACGCTCATGAGCGCCCTTCAGAGAGAACTTGAAGCCAGAGGAATCGATCTTCTCTGCACAAGGGAGCCGGGAGGCGTGCCGATCGCAGAGGCGATCCGACGGATCATCCTTGCCCCCGAAAATACAGAACTCGATCCGATCGCAGAGGCGCTTCTCTTTGCTGCCTCCCGACGTCAACATCTGGTGGAAAGAGTGTTGCCAGCCCTCGAGAAGGGACAGATGGTCCTCATGGACCGTTTCGTCGATTCATCGCTTGCCTACCAGGGCTATGCAAGGGAAATCGGTCTAGAGGAAGTGCGGACAATCAATGCGTTTGCCACGCAGGGACATATGCCCGACATCGTCTTCTTGTTGGATATCGACCCTGTGAAAGGACTGGAGAGAATCAACGCGAACCGCGACAGCCTCAACAGGCTCGACTTGGAAACGCTGCGTTTTCACGAAAAAGTGAGAGAGGGTTACCTATATCTTGCGAGAAACAACCCCAAGATCATAGTGCTGGATGCCACAAAGGGTGTAGAAGAACTCCTGAAGGAGGTTCTGGAGGTTCTCTTTTGACAAACACAAGGGAGAGGGGATCGATGAGCGTGGAGGCGATGCTGGTGATGAGCATCCTTCTCGTTGCATTGGGAATGGTCCTTATGCTCTTTAATAAAGGATATCTGATGTCGAAAATAGAAGCAGACGATCAGTATGCCGAGGTATTTCTTGAGAAAATTGATGATCTGCGCTTTGAGCAGTTGATGAAATTGGGGAAGTGAATCTCTTAGCGGGAACTGAAACGAAATCATCTTCAGACGGGAGGGAAATTCTCTTCCGTCTGTTATTTTTTTGTTAAGAAAATAGACTCTCCGGTTGTCCGGCTGAAGGCGTGGTATAGTGAGGGCGGAATGTCTGAGTGAAAAGTAGAGACGTTCCGATTTAGCGATAATGATTGCCTGCTAGTGGAGGGTGATATGAATTGTGTGGTCATCAACGGCACGGAGCAAAGAGGTTGTACATATCATTTAAAAGAGATATTTCTAGATGAGCTGAAACCTTCCCTTCTTACTGAGTTTTACTTTCCGGAAGATGCCCCGGACTACTGTACGGGATGCAAGGTGTGTTTTTTAAAAAGCGAAACTCTGTGCCCTCATTTTGAAAAAGTCAATCCCGTTTGGCAAGCGATGTGTGAAGCGGACTTGATTGTTTTTGCCTATCCGGTCTATGTTTTGAGAACGCCGGGCCATGTCAAAAGTTTTTTAGATCATCT
>CALFKA010000054.1 GCA_937880545.1 uncultured Clostridia bacterium
TGGAAACGTCGGTACCAGAGCAGACAGCGACAGATCCGTCAAGAGATCACTCCACCACTTCAGAACCGGTCGTTCCAGTGTTTGCAGAGGTGAAAAACTTCGAACTGGAGAAAAGTGCCGGTATGGCACTTCGAGGTGTCATTGGTCTGTCGGAGAAAGCAAACAGTCCTCTGGTAATACTGCTCCATGGCCGCCATTTGGAGAATGAAACCGATCAAAAGCCCTACTACGAGGGATTGAGTTATCTTGTCAAAGCGCTGGCTCAGAACGGATTTACAGCCATCTCCATTGATATTACACCCGCTTATCGAGCGGATGATGATGCAGAAATGGCTACAGCCATTGCCTTGGTGGACGCACATCTTCAGGCGATTGAGAAAGCAATAAAAGGGGAGAAGTTGTTCCCATTTGATCTGACAGATAAAGTAGATGTCGCAAAACTGAGTTTCGTGGGACATTCGCGGGGCGGGGGGATAGCACCACTTCTTGCCAATTATTATGAAACCAAAGGACGAACTATCATATGTAATGTCCTGCTTGCGCCAACTGCCTATCTCGGTATACTTTCAGAAGACGGAAGGAGTGCGATCGGTACCAGTGACTATTTGGTTTCCGGTCTTAACGTAAATATCAAGCCCTCCGTTGGTCAGCCGACAGCCGTACTCCTGGCTCAAAACGACGGAGATGTCTCCGACCAACCGGGCTACTCCTATTTTCTCAATGCGATCCAACAGTCAAAACCTGACGTGCCTGTATTGACAACGTGGTTGCATCAGGCCAATCATGCAGGGATCAACACCTTGCTTGATGGCAAGGCTGATCCCACTGAGTTTCCCGGCGCGACGATCGCTCCAGCACAAAAGATCCAAGCCTTTGTTCAACGCTATGTCGTTGAAGTGCTCAAGCTCGGTCTGGAGGGGGAAGATCAGTTATCCACCCTGTTCAGACCTGATGCATTCAAGGACTATCCACTGCCCAGTGCCATGACTATCTATGATCCAAAGGCAGTCAGCCTCCTGCCAAAGTTGGATGAGACTCTGCAGGGCATCCACTCAACGGAGATGGAGATAAAGTATATCCAGAGTTCGGCGTATCCCGACAAAGCCAAGGATAGTGGTATCCTAGTGATCCCGGGGTTTGACGGCAGTGTCGAAAGCTATGTGCCCCTGGCACACCTCACCTGGAAAAAGAGTGAAGGCCATCTTATTATCGATCTGACCAATAGAGAGGGTCTTAAGGGGGGCAAAGGCATGCTCGAGATGTACTGGTTACTCGACCCTACACAAATGCTCAACCAGAAGGAGTCGGTTCAATTCGAAGTCCAACTCGTAGAAGAGAACGGAAATAGAGTTTCTGTACAGTTTGACTCTTCAAAAGATCTTTCAGTTTGGTTCGAAAAAGGTGAAATAACAGAAGACCCTACTGGACGTCAAGTATACTCACGTGCTACGCCAATCCTGACTCAGCTCATAAGTTCTGAGGATCATCAAGAGTTCAATTTTGATAAGCTGGCTAGCCTGGAAATCATCAGTCATAGCCCTCAGGGAGTAATGGCAATATACGATGTGCGTTGGCGGACAGTGGAATAGCGATCGTTGCATGGGGGTTGGACGAGATGGAGAGCCAAACTGGCAGGTAACTCTCGTAATGCGCCCACATTCATGATGAAGACTCATTACGGTAATCAACTCTTCAGAGGAATACATGAATACTCATCTTCTCTGGGTCTCAGAAGAGTCCAGGGTTTTGTCCGTATTTCTCCTACCTAAGATATGGTACTATCATATAAAAGGAGATGTTTAATGGAAGCCAATAAAGGAATTGGATCAAAGCTTCGAACGATGCGATTAGCTCAGAATATGACTCTAAAAGATGTCAGTGAAAAAGTCGATTTATCACAAGGCTTTCTTTCTCAAATAGAAAGCGGTCGAGCAACAATAGGCATTAATTCTTTATATAAGTTAGCGGAGCTCTATTCGGTGCCTCCTTCAACTCTTTTAGAAGTTCCAAGGGAGCAGACAACAAGCGTCGTTCGTTCCTATGAGCGTCACAAGATCGGAAGAGCACACGTCTGAACTCCAGTCACATCACGATCTCGTAT
>CALFKA010000055.1 GCA_937880545.1 uncultured Clostridia bacterium
AATCTGTTCAGCTTTGGCTACCCGATAGCGCACGGTGTTGACATGGACAAAGAGTCGTTGGCTGGCTATATTGATATCTCCGTGCGAATCAATGAAGAGAACCTGAAGAGTATGTAAGAGTTCGTCCTTCAATGAGGAGGTGGAGAAACGGATGGGAGACAGGATGGAAAGAGCCTGTTCGACCCCTGGCTCTCCTCTTTCGATCAGGTTCATGAGTTCATCGATGTAGCACAGCTCCTGGAAATGGATACAGGAAGCGGAGGCAAAGACACGCTTTGCCATGCAGAAACTGCGGCGCACAAGCTCGTAGGAAGTAGAGAAAGCTTCGAGACTTTCGAGGCCGTCGATTTCGACGACAAAAAGCTCAGAGTCCAAGGCTTCTATCGTAGCGGGCAGAGAGGCGTCATCTCCTGCCAGTCCCACCATCCTGTCCTCTACGAGCGAGAGCTGGGTATGGAGACCGCCGGAGAGTTCCCGGAGATTTTTCAGTTCCACACTCAGCCTGGCCCGGTCTTCTCGGTGTGTGCTAAGAGGCTCCCGAGGCTCCAGGACCCACAGCTTTCTGAAATAGTTTTCAGGGATCCGCTCAGAGGCGAGCAGGTCGTGGGTCTTGGAGACTTCGTGGTTGATGACGGTGCGGATGAGTTCTGAACTGAAGCTGTCCGACTCAAAGCTCTTCCACAGCCGGCTGATCAGCTCGAGAATACTCGCCGTCTCTTCGATCAGGTCGCTCCTGCCGGGATGCCCTTCAGGTGTAATAAAAAGGAGCTGGGCATCTTTCCACTTGTCGATATGGACAGGGACAGTTCCCTGGACCACATGCCCTTCAAAAGGCTGATCACTCTGCTGGAAGTGGTGGAGAAACTCTCCGATGGGCAAAGTGGAGGACAAAGGCCAGGTGGCGACACGGAACTCCGTGTAATACTTGTCTGTCAGCACAAGGGTGACTTTCAGGTGGTCACTCAGCGTCCGAAGGGCGGTGCTGATGCTGCGGTACATTTCCGGTACCCGGGCGAGCCGGTCCAGGATGTGTTTTACGAAGTCTTCTTCGTCGGAGATTCCCTTTTGAATCTGTTCACTGATCTCCCGAATGGCTTCACTGTAGCGGAAATTCATCTGATGGGGAGGCATCAGGAGAATGGGAAAGTCCAGTTCGTTGGCGACTTGAATCAGCCGCTCATCTACTTCGGGGAGGATGACGCCCACATAATAGAGGATCATGCCGATTTCACCCGAAGCATGGAGCCTGCGGATGGTACTTACCTGATCCTCGACATTGTCTTTGACACTATATAAGGATGTGATGACGATTTCATTTTGTAAGAAAAACTGGGTCTGAGAGTTTTCAAGATCGATCCACTCGAGCACAGAAACAGAGTCCACGGTCTTATCCAGACCCTGTGCTCCGGCGATGACACTCGCCCTCTGAAGAGAAGGCAAATGGCAGCATTTTCTGATCGTCAATGCCATGAGTCCTCCCGTCCCCCATCATAATCACTCAAAAGGAAGTAGCTGCTTTCTGTCTTTCCTGAGGATGGTTGATGGAAATGATCTCTGTTAGAAGACTACTCTAGTCTTCCTCTTGTCCTTCCATCTGTTTCTTGCTTGCTTCTTCCATCAGATGATAAGGGTTCATAAAGTGCACGTAGCCTGTGTCACTGAAGAAGTCATCGAGAATCTCATTGGCGAGATCGATGTCAAGATCTCCATATTGCTGAGACTCGGCCCACTCTTTGAGTTCCTCGTACTCTTCGTGTGAGGGGTCTGCCATCACTTCTTTAAAGCGCTCATATCCTCCCACACCTCCGACATCTTCCGGAGGAGCCGTTCCCTTCCAGGCCAGAAGTTTTGGTGTGGATGTCTCACAGTCTTCCACCACGTCTTCTAGTGTGATTCGAAAGTGCCAGCCATCTCCGAAGTCATAGAAGTAATCTATTTTTTCATAGACGATGATGGGAGCGGAGATGACGACCGACTTGGAATCGATATAGTTGATCTCCTTACTTGCCGGAAAGTCCTGTTCCACAAACTCCAGGTCGGCTGCCACAAAGTGTGGCGTGACGAATTCATACAAGTGATAGTCCAGCCAGGGCATCACTTCCTGAATCATGAGATGGAGTTCATAAAAGGTGGTGCG
>CALFKA010000056.1 GCA_937880545.1 uncultured Clostridia bacterium
CGGGACTCGGAACCTCTGAAGGTTCTCTTAACAGTGCTCATCGCATCTGTTCACTCTTAGGTCTTGAGTTACGGGAGATTTCTATTCATGAGTCTGTCATGCAACATTTTCTTGATATAGGGCATGATCCCGAGGACCATTCCGTTGTCTTTGAAAACGCACAAGCCCGAGAGCGCACACAGATTTTGATGGATCTTGCCAATAAAGAAGGGGGGCTTGTCGTCGGCACGGGCGACCTCAGCGAGATCGCTCTGGGTTGGTCTACTTTTAATGGCGATCACATGAGTATGTATGCCGTTAATGCCTCTGTCCCTAAGACTTTGCTGCGCGCGATTCTGCGCTGGTATGCCAAGATGCAGTCAGAGGAATTAAGAGAAGCTCTCCTGGGCGTATTGGACCGACCGGTGAGCCCGGAACTACTTCCACTAGATAAGGGCAGGATCGTTCAAAAGACAGAGGATGTGATTGGTGACTATGATCTCAATGACTTCTTCCTTCAGGAGATCGTGGAATATGGGTTTTCTCCGAAGAAGATCCTTATGCATGCGCAGCTTGCTTTTGAAGATCGCTACAATCGCTCCCAATTGATTCGAGCGCTTCGCAACTTCTATCGCCGCTTTATCTCACAGCAGTTTAAGCGAAATGCTGCTCCGGATGGTGTCAAGGTCCTTCCACTGTCCCTTTCTTCAAGAGGCGAATTCCGGATGCCTTCTGATGTCAGCAGCGGGATGTTTTTACGAGAACTGGATCAACTCGAAGAGGAGATGTCATGAAGATTACTTTTATTCATCATAGCTGTTATGTTATAGAAGATGAAGATACACAGATCATCTTTGACTATACGCAGGGAGCCCTCCCTCCGAAAAACGATAAGGGGAGAGTCTTTGTTGTAACGCATTCACATCAAGATCACTTCAGCCGAAGAATCTTTCGTCTCGATGGGGATCTTTACCTGCTCAGCTCTGAAATCTCAGCGCCTGCAGATTTGCCTGTACTGCATCTGTCCCCATTTGAAGAAGTGACACTACAGGATCTTCATATTAAAACCTCGGGAAGCACCGATCAGGGCCTGTCTATTCAGCTGACACTTGGGGGCAAAAACATCCTCCACGCCGGAGATCTCAGCATCTGGCACTGGCCGGAGGATTCACAGGAAGAGCGACGGCAGATGGAAGCCGACTTCGATCGTTACCTGAAAGTATTTGAAGGCGACAACCTCTTCGCACTTTTCTTTAACGTAGACTATCGCCTTGGGGAAGAATATATCCATGGCCCTAGAGCCGCTATCGAACGCCTCTCTCCCGCTCACTTCTTCCCGATGCACTTTACGGAGCATCCGGATATCTTACCGGTATTTAAAGAAGAGATGAAGGACTGTTCGAGTCACATTCATCTCCTAAAAGAAAACGAGTCGATTACACTTTGATCAAGAGGCCTCCCGGCCTCTTGATTACTTTATTTCTCCCACATATTCTCTGAGCATTTCCTCACTGATGTTTCCGCCCGAAATCACAAGCACCGTCTTCTTGTTTGAAAACTCCTCCTGTAGAAGGGCTCCCAGCACGACTGCCGAGGAAGCTTCACAATGCACGCCTTCCTCGTTGACCAGCATCTTCAACGCGCGTAGAATATTGTCTTCTGTGACATCGACGATTCTATCTACATAATTTCGCACACCGATGATCGTGTTAGAGCCTGGCATATTTGAAAGAATTGCATCGGCAATTGAAGGCATTTCAGGCGTGGGTTCCAGGACTTCTTTGGGGAGGTTATAGGTAAACTTCGGGACAGCGAGCGTTTCGGCCCCCACGACTTCTATCTCCGGTCGGAAGGTCTTGATGGCAGAAGCGATGCCGGTGATCAGTCCCCCACCTCCCATAGGCACGACAACACGCTCCACATCCGGGCACTGGTTCATTATTTCAAGGCCTATCGACGACTGACCGGCGATAACTTTTAGATCGTTGAAGGGGTGGACGAATACCAATCCTTCTTCTTCTGCTATTTCTTGTCCCATTTGAAGACGTTGTTGAGGTTCGCTGAAGAGAATTCTCGCCTGTACATCTTTCAGTGCCTGGATCTTAATTGGAGGAGCTGTATCGGGCAATACGACGGTCGCCGGGATGCCTCGCTCCCTAGCAGCGGTACTCATGGCTTTCCCGTGATTGCCGCTAGAAGCGGTGATCACCCCACGCTTAAGTTCGTCTTCCGGCATGCTCAGCAGGAAGTTCATTACACCACGATACTTAAACGCACCTGTCTTCTGTTTGGTCTCATCCTTCAGAAAAACCGGATAGCCAAGTTTGTCACTTATCACCGTCGCTTCTCTCAGAGGAGTTGTAATAATATACTCATCGATGCGCTCTTTTACAGCAAGAAAGTCTTCTTTTGTAAACATCCGTCCTCCTGAAAAAAAGAGGAGCCCGGAGGCTCCTTCTCTTCTTTAAAACAGTGTGGCAAAGACCAGAGAGACAATCGTCATCAGTTTGATGAGGATATTCAGCGAAGGTCCGGAGGTGTCTTTGAAGGGGTCACCTACTGTGTCGCCGACGACGGCCGCTTTATGGGCAGTCGAGCCCTTTCCGCCATAGTTGCCTTCTTCAATATATTTCTTTGCGTTGTCCCAGGCTCCTCCGGCATTCGCCATGAAGATGGCCATCAGGACACCGGTTACCAGAGCACCCGCCAGCATTCCACCGAGAGCGTCCGTTCCCAGAACCAGACCGACCAAAATGGGTACGACGACCGCCATGACACCGGGGATGATCATTTCATGAAGTGCAGCGCCTGTCGAAATATCGACGCAGCGAGCATATTCAGGAATACCTGATCCATCCATGATGCCGGGAATCTCACGGAACTGACGTCGGACTTCTTCGATCATGGCGTTGGCTGCACGTGAGACGGACTGCATGGTAAGAGCGGTGAACACGAAAGGCAGGACCCCACCGATAAATAATCCGACGACGACTTTCGGTGACAGGATATCAATACTCTGCAGGTTGACTGTCTGTGAATAGGAGACGAACAGACCTAAAGCCGTCAGTGCGGCAGAACCGATGGCAAAGCCTTTGCCGATCGCTGCGGTGGTGTTACCCACGGCATCGAGTTTGTCGGTGATGGCGCGAACGCTGCTGGGCAGTTCACTCATCTCGGCGATACCGCCGGCGTTATCTGCGATCGGTCCATAGGCATCGACCGCTATGGT
The DNA here is from genome assembly GCA_937880545.1 of uncultured Clostridia bacterium. GTDB lineage: Bacteria > Bacillota > Clostridia > Peptostreptococcales > Acidaminobacteraceae > DUVM01. The sequence continues at coordinate 3,209 of CALFKA010000056.1, forward strand.
GATACCGGCTGTTGAAAGCATGCCAAGAGCGGCCAGTGCAATACCATAGAGATTAAAGAAGTAGTAGCTCAGCAGAATGGCGATGCAGATGAACACGATAGGAAGAGCCGTCGAGAGCATGCCGACACTCAGTCCGCTGATGATGGTCGTAGCAGAACCTGTCTGCGATTGACGTGCGATTTCTTTTACGTGCTTGTAGTCACCGGATGTGTAGTATTCTGTTACGACACCTATGAGGGTGCCGCAGATGAGACCGGCGATGACAGCAAAACCGGCATTCAGATTGCCGAAATAATAATGACTTAAATAGAGAGAGGCGCCGAGGACAAGGACGGCGCTCGCATAGGTGGCCGTTTTTAACGCACTGTGAGGATTGGATTTTTCAGACCCTCGGACAAAGAAGGTGGCGATGATGGCGGCAAAAATACCGACAGATGCCAATACCATCGGAAACTCCACGCCGGCAGAACCATGGGCAACGAGACCCAACGTCAGGCAAGCGACAATACTACCTACATAGGATTCGAAAAGGTCCGCGCCCATGCCGGCAACGTCACCTACGTTGTCACCTACGTTGTCTGCGATAACAGCCGGGTTTCTCGGGTCATCTTCCGGGATGCCCGCTTCTACCTTTCCGACAAGGTCCGCTCCGACGTCAGCAGCTTTTGTGTAAATCCCTCCACCGACTCGGGCAAACAGAGCGATCGATGAAGCTCCCAGGCTATACCCTGTGACAATGGCGATCGGATCTTCAAAGACTAAAAAGAGAATGCCTATACCCAGGTAGCCAAATCCGACGACGCACAGACCCATGACAGCTCCACCGCTGAAAGCGACACTAAGAGCACTGTTCATCCCACCGGTCATGGCAGAAGAAGCCGTGCGCACATTTGCTCGGGTGGAGATCAACATGCCGATCAATCCGGTCGTCGCTGAAAGCACGGTACCCAACAAAAAGGCAAGGGCTGAGTTCCAGCTTATCCCAAAGCCCACCGCCAGAAAGAGAACGGCAGAAAAAATGGCAACATATGTGTACTCTCGGCGAAGGAAAGCAATCGCTCCTTCATGAATGTACCCTGCAATTTCTCTCATCCTCTCCGTCCCGGGATCTACGGAGTTTATTTTGGAGGCGATGAGATAGAAGACAAACAAGATTGCGATACCGCCTGTTATCACCGGTAACAGGCTAAGCAGTGATGAAAACACAGACCCTCCTTAAATAAAGCGGTGTATGATCAATAGAGCGACAGCGAACACCATAAACGTGACGGCTGATATTTTTGTCAGCTTTTCAAAAAAAGCATCCATACTTCGGCCTTTTTGTTTGCCGAACAATTGCTCTGCCCCGCCGCCGATGGAGCCGCTCAGTCCGGCACTTTTGCCGGATTGCATCAGGACACTGACGATCAGGACAATACAGGCGATGACAAACAAAGCCATCATAATCCAATACAAAACCTGCATGATTCCTCCTCTCTTATAACGTTTCCATGTTACCCGATTCATCCCTATTTGTAAAGGAAAAAGCGCGTTTTTCGATGGTTTGTCGAATCACATCTCGAATGGAATCATTTTTATCTCGACTCAACATGTCCCACGTGAAAGGACCGGCTATTCCAGCCGGCCACTTGTTATTTTTTCAGGTTGTAAAATGCATCCATTCCCGCATATTCCGATGTGTCTTCCAGGTAATCTTCGATTCGAAGGAGCTGGTTGTATTTCTCTACCCGGTCGGTTCTGGCAGGCGCACCCGTTTTAATCTGTCCGGCATTCGTGGCGACGGATAGATCAGCAATCGTCGCATCGCTTGTTTCCCCTGAACGGTGGCTGATGACTGCGGTAAAACCGGCGCGTTTTGCCATTTCGATAGCGTCAAGGGTTTCTGTCAGTGTGCCAATCTGATTGAGTTTGATTAAAATGGAATTGGCCGCCTTAGTCTCAATGCCCTTTGCGAGTCGCTCTGTGTTTGTCACAAACAGGTCATCTCCCACAATCTGAATCTTTTTGCCGAGTTTTTCTACCATCAGATGCCAGCCATCCCAATCATCCTCATCGAGACCATCTTCGATCGAGACGATCGGATACTTGTCAACGAGCATCGCGTAGTAATCGACCATCTCTTCACTCGTAAGTATACGGTCCTCGGAAGCCAGGTGGTACTTTCCCTCTTTATAGAGTTCGGAAGCGGCGACATCAAGAGCGAGGAGTATTTCTTTTCCTGGTGCATATCCTGCTTTTTCAACGGCTTCCACGATGACAGCGATCGCTTCTTCGTTGGATGTGAGATTTGGCGCAAAACCACCCTCGTCTCCCACTCCCGTTGACAGGCCTTTTTCTTTCAAGACACTCTTCAAGGAATGATAAATCTCCGCACCCATGCGCAGACCTTCTTTAAAGTTCTCTGCTCCCACAGGCATGACCATGAACTCTTGGATATCGACATTGTTGTCGGCGTGGCTTCCCCCATTTAGGATGTTCATCATCGGGACCGGAAGCGTCTTTGCATTCACTCCTCCGATATACTGAAACAGCGTCAGACCCAGAGACAGGGCAGCGGCTTTTGCCACAGCAAGAGAAACACCAAGAAGGGCGTTCGCTCCGAGATTTCCTTTGTTCGAAGTACCATCGAGTTCCAGCAGACGCTTATCAACACCCAGCTGATCATAGGCGCTGTAGCCGACGATCTCCTCGGCGATCACGCTGTTGACATTGTAGACCGCCTGCTGGACACCCTTTCCGAGGTATCGACCCTTATCCCCATCGCGCAGTTCTACCGCCTCAAAGGCTCCTGTAGAGGCGCCTGAAGGCACTTGAGCTACCCCCACCGTACCGTCTTCAAGAATCACTTCGACTTCAACGGTGGGATTTCCTCTTGAATCGAGGATCTCACGGGAATAGATATCAGTAATATTCATTTTTCCTCCTAGAACAAGCTTCTGCCTGTAAATTCCTTGGGAATCTCAAGATCGAGCAGCTTCAATATAGTCGGAGCCAGATCACTGAGGATCCCATCTTCTCTTAGTGGTGTATCTTTTGCAAGGGAGATAATTAGCGGCACTGGATTGGTACTGTGCATGGTCAGAACCTCGTTGTGCTCTCCCACCATCTGCTCTGCATTTCCATGATCTGCGGTGATGATAAACGACATCCCTTCTTCTTCGAGTACTTTTGTAATTTCGCCAAGACACTGATCAACAGCTCGCACCGCCTCCACTGCTGCTGAAAAATCTCCCGTATGGCCTACCATGTCCGGATTGGCAAAGTTTACAAGATAGAAGCTGATGTCCTTTTGTCTCAGCGCCTTGATCAACTCATCCTTGACGCCAAAAGCGCTCATCGATGGCTGGAGATCATAAGTTGCCACTTTTGGCGAGTGGACGAGAATCCTCGTCTCTCCTTCAAAAGGATCTTCTCTTCCTCCGTTAAAGAAAAATGTAATGTGAGGATATTTTTCCGTCTCTGCCACCCGAAACTGCTTGAGCCCCTTTTGGGAGAGGTAGCTGCCCAGTGTGTTGTCAATCGTCTCGTGTGGATAGAAGACATGCACCCCTTCAAAAGTGTCATCATAGACACTCATGCAGTAGTAGTCGAGCATGAGTTCTTTATGCTCAAAGGCATCAAAGTTTTTCTGTGTCAGCGCACGTGTCATTTCCCTTGCTCTGTCCGGGCGAAAGTTGTAGAAGATAACTACATTTCCGGGTCGAATCGTGCCTTCGGGATCTACGATGACAGGTAGCACAAATTCATCGGTGACATCTTGCCTGTAAGAAGCCTCCATGTATTCTGTGGCAGAGTCTGTCCTCGTGGCGTCATTGCCAACCAATGCATCGTACGCCAGCTTGACTCGCTCCCATCGATTGTCACGATCCATCGCATAATAGCGTCCACTGATCGTAGCAATTTTCCCAAGACCGAGATCTTTCATAAATGCTTCTGTTTCGGCGAGTGTCTTCTTCCCGCTATGGGGATCGGTATCGCGACCATCCAAGAAGGCATGGACATAGACACTCTCTATCCCCACTTCTTTTGCATGTTGGATCAGTGAATGTAGATGGTATGTATGGGAGTGTACACCGCCTTCAGAAAGGAGCCCTAAAAAGTGGATCTTTCCGTTTTCAGCAGCATGCAAAAATGCCTGCTTTACTTCCGGCATCTGATAGAAGACTCCGGAAGCCATTTCTCTGGAAATGCGAAGGAGAGGCTGATAGATCACGCGACCGGCACCAATGTTGAGGTGACCGACTTCCGAATTTCCCATCTGTCCG
>CALFKA010000057.1 GCA_937880545.1 uncultured Clostridia bacterium
GTGAGTTGCTGAATCTCTTCCTTTGTCTTGAGCTCTTCGTTCTCTCGCTCAAGTACCGTGATCCTCTGTTTTAAATTGAAGTTTTCAGACTCCAGTTGTTTGCTGCGGTGGGACTTTTTCCGCGAATCAAACAGCCCAATCATAAAGAGGATCAGAGCGCCAAAGAGCGCAGAAATCAGGATGATCAGTGCCAAGGACACATCGATTTTTGTAAAGACAAGATTCAGGGCTACAGGGGCAGCATTTACCACAGTAAATACGGTGATGATCAACACGAGAATCATAATAAAAATAACGGAAATCTGCATTATCTTGCCTGCTTTCTAGTAGCGATCAGAGCCCATAGAGGACCCGCGATACAAATAGAAGAATATGTTCCGGCAATGATACCACACAGGAGCGGAAGCGCAAAGATTTTTACGGAGTGGACGCCAAAAATATAGAGCATCAAGACGACAACGACGGTCGTCAGTGAGGTGATGATACTTCTTGCAAGAGAGTAATCAATGCTCATACCCGTCAGTGTCCAGTATTCTTTCTTCCCGATGCCTTTGACTTGCTCGCGTATGCGGTCAAAGATGACGATCGTATCGTTGATAGAGTAACCGACAATGGTTAAAATGGCTGCGATGAAACTCCCATCGACAGTGATGCGGAAAATGGCATAGATTCCCACCAACACCAGCACATCGTGCAGGAGGGTGATAATCGCAACCACTCCATAGGAGAGTTGAAAGCGAAACCAGATGTAGATCAGCATGCCGACAGAGGCAATAGCGATCGAATAGATCGCGCGTCTTGAAATCTCACGACCTATATTTGGCCCAAACTGCTCCACTTGCATCTGTGTATCTTCAGGCAATGAAAAGTCTTCTTTTAGTTTTGATAAGATCTGTTGACGCTCCCCCGCTTCTAGGGATTGGGATGTCTTAATAAATACAGTTTCTGTATCACCAGCACTCTGTTGAATGACAGGGCTTAGCTCAAACGGGGCGAGGCTTTCACGAATGAGTGCAGAGTCGACGTGGGTCTTAAAGGGAATCGATAGCATTGTCCCTCCCGTAAAGTCAACGCCGAGATTAAAGCCAAAGAGTACGATCGCTACAAAACCAGCGAGAATGAAGAGGGCGGAGATGGCAAAAAAGATCTTATAGTGCTGCATAATCTTCATGACCGACCTCCTTCTTCAGATAAAAGTTCGTATTTCGCAGGGCAGGAATCGTGATGCCCCAAGACAGCAGAGAGCGTGTGACCACAATGGCGCTGAACATACTAAGTAGGATACCTAGGCTCAGAGTAATGGCGAATCCTTTGATAGGTCCTTCTCCGAAATAATAGAGAATCACTGCAGCAAGCAGAGTTGTGACATTGCTGTCGATGATGGTGCTCATCGCTCGCTTGAAACTGGAGCGAACAGAGCTCCGAAGTGATTTACCAACGCCCAGTTCCTCGCGCAGACGTTCAAAGATGATGACATTGGCATCCACCGCCATGCCAATGGACAGGACAAGTCCGGCAATACCCGGAAGCGTTAAGGTCGCACCGAATAGAATCATCAATAGAAATAGCAGTGACGTGTATAGAATCAAGGCGATACTCGAGAGAACTCCGGGCAGCCTGTAGCGACCAATCATGATGGCGATGACAAGGACAAATCCAAGGATTCCGGCAAAAATACTCTTTGAGAGCGCCTCTCTACCAAGTGTGGCATCAATGTAGCTTGTCTGCACTTCCTTTAATGCAATGGGAAGAGCACCGCCCCGGATGAGGTTGGCAAGCGAAATAGCTTCTTCCGGCGTAAAGTTTCCGGTGATCATCAGTTCTTCCGTGTTGAGGAGGTGATCGACTCTGGGAGCTGAGATTACCTCTTGGTCAAGCACGATGGCGATCTGTCCTTCCTTGAGAATATAATTTTCTACAATATCTCTGGAAGCTTCTCCAAAGAGATCCGCCGCCTCTCGGCTCAGCGCAAAGACAACCGTACTATTGTTAAACTGATCGAGTCCCACGCCGGCATCTTTCAAGCTGTCGCCGCGGAAAAGAAGTTTACCGGGAAAATCTTCCCCTACTTGCATTCCAGCAATGACAAACTGCCCCTCGTTAACTTGATAGAATTCAAGGACAGCAGTTTTACCGATGGCGCTTAGTGCGGCATCGACATCTTTTGCCCCCGGCAATTCAATGCGAATTCGATGGGGGCCTGAGCGTGTAATATTCGGTTCCGTAAGTCCAAAAGTGTCAATACGTCTTGTCAGAACCGCTTTAGTCTGCTCAAGCAGTTGATCAAATTCCTGATTGCTGAGACTTCCCTGTTCTCCTTCAAAGACGACGGCAACGCCGCCTTCGATATCAAGCCCAAGTGCTAGCTGTGAAATCCACGGCTGCATAGAGCCAAAGCCTAGAAAAGTCCCCCAGGCGATGACGAAGACAAGGACGACACTTACAAAAAGGAGTAAGCCGTTACTCTTCATGTTTTCTCCAAATTAGTCGCAAGTTTATTGTTCAAACAACAGTCTTATAATAGTCCAAGGCAACAGGCGGGTCAATAGATGCGCTCAAGAGTCTCTATGTGAGAGGCAGCTAGTTTCATGTATCCTTGTGCGTGTTGACGGAGTCCACGGATCTCTTCTTCGGAAAGAGCGCGGACCACCTTGGCAGGTGAACCCATGATCATGCTTCCCTCAGGAAAGGACTTGCCCGGTGTGACGACACTGCCTGCCGCGACGATCGAATGCTTGGGTATGGTCGCTCCGTCAAGAACAATAGCTCCCATCCCGATGAGACTCTCATCCTCTACAGTACAAGCGTGTAAGACCACATCATGACCGATCGTAACATAGGAGCCGATGATCAGAGGAGACTCGAATGTGTTGTGGAGGACGCAACCGTCTTGCACACTGGTGCCCTCCCCTATTGTGATATAGTTCATGTCCCCACGGACGACCGCTTCCGGCCAGACGCTGGCAGCTTTTCCGATAGTGACACGCCCGATGACCGTGGCTTCCGGGGCAACAAATGCTTCTTCGTGAATTTTCGGGGACTCTCCATTATACTTGTAAATCATCCTGATCTTCCTTTCTTAGGACCGCCAGATACAGTGCCATCTCGACACGTTTCTTTTCAAGCACACAACTGAGCGCATGAGGCTCGGTCAATGTTCCGTTTTCATGCTGGGCATGGGCGTGGCATCCACCGGAACAATAATACTTCGCCCAGCAGCTCTGGCAGGCAGGTTTTGAAAAGAGACTGAGCTGTGAAAATGTCTTGCGCAGTTCTCTATTTGCTATCCCTTCGTTCAGCGTCCCTAAGAGAAAATCTTCCTGTCCGACAAACTGGTGGCATGGATAGAGTTCTCCTGACGGGGTTACTGCTACGTATTCACTCCCGGCACCGCAGCCTCGGGTTCTCTTTGTTGCACAGGGACCGCGCTCAAGATCCATCTCAAAATGGAAGAAGTGGTAGCGATCTCTATCATTTCTTCTTCCTGCCATATCTTTGGCCAGCTTTTCGTACTCCTCTAGAAGCAGCGGTAGATGTTCTTCCGTTAATGAATACCCCTCGGAGCTCTCTCCTACGACGGGTTCCATCGAGAGATTTTTAAGACCCATCTCGTGAAGATGGAGAATCTCCCTTACAAATCGGGGCTGGTAGCGTGTAAATGTCCCTCGAATGAAATGTGACCTCTCTCCCCTTTTCTTAACAAATGACTGGATATTGGGGAGGATCAACTGATAGCTTCCTTCATCAGTCCATGTTCTGCGAAGGGCATCATTGGTCGACTCAGAGCCATCAATGCTGAGGACAACATTGTCCATCGTCTCATTCAGATAGTCCTGTGTCTCTTCATCGAGAAGGACAGCATTGGTGGTTATTGTAAAGCGGAACTTTTTCCCGAAAGCTTCTTCCCTCTTCTTGGCATAATCGACAAGAGATTTGACCAGAGGGAGATTTAAAAGAGGTTCACCGCCAAAGAAATCCACTTCGAGATTTCTACGAGCTCCGCTGTTTTCGATTAAAAAATCAATAGCTTTGCGTCCGACCTCTTCGCTCATAAGTTCCCGTCTGCCTCGGAAATCACCCTGCGAGGCAAAGCAGTAAGCGCAGGCGAGATTGCAGTGATGAGCGACATGTAGACACATGGCTTTAATAGGAATATTTTCTTCCCGGGGAAGAAAATGGCGCTGCTTTACTTGCAGGATTCCCCGCTTCACCAATTCTTCATATTCGCGGAGGGCTTCCTCAACATCCGCTTCGGCATATCTTGAATGGAGAGTAGAATAATCTCTCATCGGATCTTCCAAAGTGGCAAGATCATAAAAAAGAGAATCCACACTCAGGACAGAGCCACTTTCTACATCTGCCAAGATGTTCTTTGTCTCAAACTGAAAGCCGTGAATCATAGGGCCTCCAAGAGAAAAAGCAGCCGGAGCTGCCTTTTGCCTATTCTTGTTCGCACTGCTGGTTGCCTACAGTACAGGAGGTTTTACAGGCGGACTGGCAGGAAGTCTGGCACTCACTGCATCCCTGCTGACGCATGTCCTGACGATCTCCCTCATGGATAATATGTACGTGTTTCATTTGTTTACTCCTTTAAAACCCGTGCAGTCTCCTGCACGGGATGATACCAAAGTTCAAAAGAAAAACCAGTGATATGATTACTGGACGTCTTTCTCCGAAAGTGCCTCCATGGATTCTACCGTGCTGATCGCCCACTTTTTGACTTTCAAGGCAGTGCCGTTGAAATCCACTTCCAACTCGTCATCCGAGACGCGGCGCACACGGCCGACAAATCCACCGATGGTAATGATTCTATCACCACTCTTTACGTTGTCACGCATTTCTTTGGCTTGCTTGTTGCGTTTTGAGTTGGGGCGGATGATGAGGAAATATATTCCCACAAAGAACAGCGCGTAGATTCCGATTATATATTGTGTAGGCATACAGAATCTCCTTTCAATAGTAAATTTATTCTACCTTATCATGTAGCAGATTGTAAAGCGATGAAACCTCGTTACTCTTCGTTTACCTTCCTTCACCATTATCTTACCCAAGTGTTTTCCGGACTATACTCTTGGCGATTTCCTTTTATTCAGCGGAAGGGTGCTGAAGGTAGAACTCTGCCGCGAAATCTAGCAGACAGTCATTTTCAATCGCTTCGCGGATCTCCTTTACAAAGGAGATCAGATAATACACGTTATGCAAACTAAGAAGATGCGCACTCAAGATCTCTTTTCTTCTAAATAGATGTCGCAGATAGGCGCGAGAATAATGGGTGCAGGTGTAACACTCACAGGTCGGATCGAGTGGTCCAAAGTCCTCCGTATAGGCAGCCTTCTTTATTGAGAGATCACCTTGACTCGTCATAGCCACTCCATGCCTTGCAAGTCTTGTGGGGAGTACGCAGTCAAACATGTCGACCCCCCGAAGGACTGCCTCCAGGATATCTCGTGACGTGCCGACGCCCATCAAATATCTCGGCTTATCATGGGGAAGGAGGTCCGGCAGGTAGTCGAGGGTGCGCAGCATGTCGACCTTTTTCTCGCCGACACTGAGGCCTCCTATAGCGTAACCGGGGAAGTCAAGCGCTGTGATCTCTTCGGCGCTGTATCTGCGGAGGTCTTCGAAGGTTCCTCCCTGCACGATACCAAAGAGAGCTTGGTCTTTCTTCTCGCCATGCGCTTCTTTGCAGCGCTTGGCCCATCGGTGGGTTCTATCAATAGACTTCTTCATATATTCATAGGTACAAGGAAGAGGTGGGCACTCATCGAAAGCCATGATGATGTCACTGCCCAGACGATGCTGAATCGCCATGGAGTCCTCTGGCCTCAGGAATACCTCAGAGCCATCAATATGCGATCGAAAACGAACGCCCTCTTCTGTGATCTTTCGAGAGGGAGCGAGAGTGAACACCTGAAATCCACCGGAGAGATCGGAAGAG
>CALFKA010000058.1 GCA_937880545.1 uncultured Clostridia bacterium
GCGCTGCGTTCGCAACGCAGAGGCCAAGGGTTCGAGTCCCTCCGGGTCCACCATACAGTCTTGCCTGCATTGATAATCAAAGCAGGCATTTTTGTTTTCATAAAAATCTTTTCTAATGCATATTGTATTTTTTACTCATAAGGTGTAATATTACACTATACCGAAAAGGAGAGTACCATGACACAAGAAGAATTCACTCAAGTCATCGACGAAAAAATCAAGCTAATCCGCACAGAATATGGGCTGACACAGGACAAGATGGCCATTATCCTAGGTATCTCGAAGAAGACGCTCATTGAAGTAGAAAAGCGTAGAAAGAGTGCGGGCTGGACGGTCGCCGTAGCGATTGCCGGCATCTTCTCTGACAGCGCAGTACTGCGAGATGCTCTTGGTGGTGATGTGACTGATCTTCTCCTTGCAATCGCCTTCAATGAAACTGAGGTGGATTACCCAGTGACATGGGGCGGAAAAGTCTGGTGGGATACGGTTTTAGAAAAAGCAGGGTTTCGCATTCAACAGAACATCTTTTCTCGGCACTATAGACTGCTTGATGCTACCGACAGAAGGATCCTCGCTTCTTTCGATCTAGACGAAGTGAAGCGCACGTTACAGGATATTCTGAAAGACAAGTAGCCCTTCCTCTTCCGGTATTAGTTGTAAAATTTCTGTCTAATGGAGAACACAATGAAGATTTCTCTTGTCCCTAAAACGAAGCTTGGCAGCTGGGCTGCTACCCTCACTATTTTGTTTGTTGCTCTCATGGTGATAAAGTTGTCTGCTCTCTCTCGTACTCTGCGTCTACCTCTTCCTACCCCAATCATCGCCGTTTTTGGTTTGCTTGGATTCCTACTAGGATTGATAGCCGTATTCAAAAACAAAGATCGCTCCCTTCTCACACTTTTCACGATTCCGGTCGGTCTGATGATCATCTTCTGGATGGCAGCAGAACTTCTGTTTCCACATTAGGAGAGTACCATGGAAAAAAACGAAATGCCTATTATCCTCTGTGCCCTCCTAGGAGCCCTTGCCTTTATACTGGGAGGCATTCCCTCTCTCTTCTTGATTCGCATTACCTTTAATTACCTGCTGGGAGTTTTGCTCAGTAGCATGATCAGCGGTGTTCTCCTAGGCCTCTTCCTCCAGCGCAGGCGCGTGTTGCGAACGGCTCTGGCAACGATTGCCGGCGTGAGCATAGGATTCATCGGAAGTTTTCTCTTGATAGAGGGGATCGGTGCACTTCTCACGGAAGCCGGCATCAACATGGACGGCTCCATTCTACCAGATGTGAGTGTAATCACTCTCATGGGGCTCGTCATGGGTTCTATCTTTGGAGCCATTCTCTTCGGCAAAAGATCCATTCCTACCTTTGCTATTATTTGCGCTCTCCTCTGTCTTCCCGCAGGTTTCATGATTGTAGCACTCAATCAACAGCTATCCTGGACAGCGCCTCTGATCGACATACAGCAGCGCATCGGATTTGATATGAATCTCCTTGTCACCCTGCTTGCCTTTGGTCTTGGCTTGGGTATATCGATCTGCCGTTGGGAGAAGCATTCTAACGAGTGATTAGTTTTCTAGTCCCGCTATTGCGGGACTTTTCCTTTTAGATGCGTCATTCCGTTAAGAAGTAAAGATTACCTCGTAACTTTGGGTAACAGTAATGGTGGAGGCGCATATGTCACAAGTCTTGGTATTAAACAAAAATGAAATTGATTCGCTGCTAACTTTACCCGAAGCGATCGAAAGCGTAGAAGCTGCATACTTGGCAAAAGAGAACGAGACCGGAAAACTATTTCCCGTCATCTCACATGAGTTCTCTTCAGGATCCGGAGAAGTCGACATCAAGTCCGGTCATTTGAGGACCAACAGAGTCTATGGCTTGAAGGTTGTTTCCTGGTTTTCTGAGAACCAGGATTTTTCACTTCCGCCTACTTTTGCGACATCTCTCATTTTCGACGATCGGACGGGCGAGCCCCTCGCTCTTCTCAACGCTTCAGGGCTGACGAGTATGCGCACAGGAGCAGCAGGAGCTGTCTCCATGAAATACCTTGCAAGAGAAGAGTCGAGTACTCTTCTTATGGTGGGAATGGGCCAGCTCGCGCCCTACCTGGTAGCTGCTGCACTCTATGTCATGCCGCGACTCGATGAAGTCATTCTCTACAATCCCCACGGTATAGAGAAAGCGCAGCAAAGAGAGCCTGAATTCCTTTTACGACTGCATCAGCTCTTGGCTTCTTTGGACGATAGAAACTACAATATTTCCATTACGGATGAGCTTGCTGAGGCTGTTAGCAGGAGTGATATCATCGTAACAGCCACACCCTCCAGAGTCCCACTGATCCAGGCTGGCTGGTTAAAGCCCGGCACCCACATCTGTGCCATCGGTTCCGACATGCGAAACAAGCAAGAGCTGGATTCATTTATTCTCAGTCAAGCTACCATCTATGTCGACGACAAAGTGCAGGCGACACTGATCGGAGAAGCAGAGATCCCTCTTCGCCATGGGCTGATCAATCAAGAAAGCCTAAAAGAAATAAGCAAGCTGGTCATAACAAAACAGAGTGGACGTCAGTCGGAAGAAGAGACTACGGTATTTGATGCGACGGGTATTGCCCTTCAGGATCTATCCATCGCGAAACGCATTTATGACCTGGCTGTTCGCGCGAATATCGGAACTGCAATAGAGCTTTAGGAGATGAGTTATGAAGATTGAACCCTTTCTTGTGGAAGAGTGGATGAACGCCTACGAAACACAGGCAACCTATAATATTGCAGAGACCTGCGCCGATTCAGTTTCTTTGGAAGAACTCTTTGCGCTCTGCAAGGAGGATCTAGGGGCTTTCTGGCAGTCGATCAGTGAAATGAGACTCACCTATGGAGATATTTATGGCAATCCTTCTTTTACAGAAGGCGTAGCATCACTCTACAAAAGTGTCTCTTCAGAGCACATTGTTCCGACACATGGGGCCGCGGGTGCCAATCACCTGGTGATCAGTGCACTTGTCAGTCCGGGAGATCACGTCATCAGTGTCATGCCGACCTATCAGCAGCTTTATTCTATTCCTGATTCTCTCGGCGCTGAGTTAGATATCCTCAAGCTAAAAAAAGAAAAACAGTATCAGCCGGATCTCAAAGAGCTGGAGAGGCTTCTGCGCGACGACACCAAAGTCATTATCCTCAATAATCCCAACAATCCTACCGGTGCACTGATGAGTAATGATACGCTCAGAGAGATCGTCAAACTCGCAAAGCGCTCTGATGCAATCATCCTCGTCGACGAAGTATATCGCCATCTCGTGCACGACGACACATACAGCGAGTCGATCGTCGACATCTATGAAAAGGGTGTCAGTGTCAGCAGTATGTCTAAAGTCTTTTCTCTTGCCGGCATCCGCCTGGGCTGGATCGCTGTTAAGAATGAGACCCTGAAGGAAAAGATTCTCTCACATCGCGACTACAGCACCATCAGCTGCGGCATGATCGATGAGAGGATCGGCGCAATCGCCCTAAAGAACCCGGAAAAACTGCTAAAGCGCAACCGGGAATTGGTCAGAGAAAACCTGGCCATACTCAGTGAATGGGTAGAAAAAGAGCCTCTGGTTCATTTTGTGAAGCCTCAAGCCGGCACGACCGCTCTTCTGCACTACGACCTTCCGGTGCCTTCCAGAGAGTTCTGCACCCGGCTACTGCATGAGACAGGAGCTTTCCTGACACCCGGTGAATGCTTTGAAGAAGAGTACTCGCTTCGCATCGGCTATGCCAGTGATACTCAAGTGCTCAGAGACGGACTGAAGGAACTCAGTAAATTCATCGAAAAACTCTCTCAGGAATAAAAAAAGCGGTATTCTTCCGCTCTTTCCATGGCGAGCTCCTCAAGGAGCTCTTTTATTTTCCTTTTTGTCTTCGCTGGGGTGAACCTTCTCCTCCCCCACTTCGCTCTTGCATGCGCTCTCGGATCTCACGCATCTCCATATCCTTCACTTCTTCGACGGTGATCTCCTCTCCTTCTTCTTTTAGGCTCAGAAACGAAGAGTATTTTCCAAGTGACATCCCGTATCGATGCGCCTCTCCCAGATTTTCCATGGAAGCGTCACTGCAATCCACGAGAAGTTCACTGTCTGCTGTATATTTTTGCTCGAGTGTCTGCATCATCCGCTCTTGTCTTCTTTCAGAACCCGAGGCTATGCTCAGATGAACATAGGGGATCTCACTTCCCCTGCTTTCGATAAAGCCGCTCTTTAGGATATTTCCCACGGCATCTTCGTAGTTTTGATGTCTGAGGGAAAGGCCTTCTAGTATACTTTCACTCTGCGGCTCAAAGCTTTTCCAGCTGATGACACGCTCAAATCTGTTTAGATTGAGTTCCACTGAGGGGTTGATGTCAATACTGATGATGTCTACCGGCGTATTGTATACTCTGTAACCGCCAAAGCTCATGACCGCCAAGAGCATGACCATCGCAAAGGCCAGACGCCTTTGTAGTTTTCTCGCAACAGGTCTGTGCCTCTTCTCTATTTTTGCAAGAGTCTTTCTCTTTAAAGATTCTTCCGCTTTTATCGGCTCGAAGGCATCTTGTATTCTACTCTTCATTGCCTTCACCTCCCAGTGTTTCTTTCAGGCTTTCTCGCCCTCTTGAGAGCAGCGTATAAACGGTATTCACGTTCTTGTTCAGGATCTTTGCAATTTCCGTAGCGGGATACCCTTCATAATAATGAAGGTAGATGATATCTCGGTAATGTTTCGGAAGACTGAGAAGCGCCTCAAGAACTTCGCGTCGCTCATCATTGAGTGCATCTTTGTAAGGTTCCATGACCTCTTCAAGACCCACCACATTCTTGCGAAAGAAACTCTTGATCAGGTCTTTGCACGCATTGATGCTCACGCGGATAAACCAGGCTTTCTCATGCTCCTCGCTCTCAAATTCCTGCGAGGAGAGGACATACTTCATAAAGACCTCTTGAAATATGTCCTCCGTGTCAGCCTCACTCTTCAGATGTACCAGACAGATGCGGCGAACCGTATCTGCGTAGCGCTCCATCGCTGTGGAGAGCTGCTGATCACTGCGCATATCTGCTCCTGTATGTCAATAAGTATCTTAGTCGACGTCCCACCATTTGCCACTGCCGTCCAGAGGACGATCGCATCCATTGGGGCATTCAGCGGGTTTTCTTGATTTGTTGCGCATACCTGCTCCGCGCTGATACTGCATGCCGGTGCCGTCTTCGGGACCCTCTCCGTCATAGAGACACTCCCCTGTCCCCGCTCCTTTTCTTCCGGCTCCATCGGTCTGACCTATTTTGTACTGAAAGCCGGTGCCATCCTGTGGACCCTCGCCATCGTAGAGACAGAGTTCATGCTGTTGGCAATCTTCATTCTGTACCCTGGCGCGTGCTCCTTTTCCAATGTCACTGCCACCGGCAGCGAAGATCGTTGTGGCACTTGTGATGACCAGAGTTGCCAGCAGTACAAATGCAATCACTTTTTTCATGATACTTTTACCCCTTTCTGAGGGTTTTTCTTTAACCCTTCACCCATAATACGACTGAGGAGGGTAAATCCTTTCAAAATTGTCCAGTATTCTACTTTTTCTCTGCAAAATCGATCATCTCCATTCGATGTCTACGAGAAAAAAGGATATGTGAAGAATAATGTTTATTGCAATAGTATTGTATATCATTTATTCGCAATATATATTTGACATATCTTCTAGTGCAATATATACTGTATTCAGGAGGCGGCCATGAGAAATCTGAAACTAAAATTCAAACGCATTGAATTAAACCTATCACAGATGGAGTTGGCAAAAAAGGCAGGTGTCACCCGGCAAACCATCGGTCTGATTGAAGCTGGGGAGTTTAATCCCTCATTAAAGCTGTGCTTGGCCATTTGCTATGCCCTTGGCGTGACGTTGGACAAAATATTCTGGGAGGATCCGAATGAAACGAGTAAATAAGACAAATCTTGATGAACGACAGGAATTGATCCTGCTAAAGATAGAACATAACGCATTTTGGCTAGCGTTCTGGGCATTGTTTGCCAGCATACTTATCCAGATGATTCGGTTGATTCGGTTGGACGGGAGCACGGAAGCCATCGCCGGGGAATTCTTGGTGTTTTCACTCATGGCTGCCTACATGACACTCTCCTCCATCAGGCACGGCATTTGGGACCGGCATTTAAAACCCGATCTGAAAACCAATCTTTTTGTTTCACTCATAGCAGGACTCTTCATTGTCGTAGTGCAACTGATCCAGAGCCAACTCAGATATCCCGGCGCATTTCTGCGTTCGATATCCGCCAGCCTCATCACCGGCTTCATCACCTGCCTCATCTCCTTTCTGGCTCTCACAATTTTTGCATCTATTATGAAGAGGAAACAGCAGAAGCTAGAGGCTGAAGAGGAAGAAAATATGGAATAACTGGCTTCTTCCTCACTTCTTCACTCCTTGTACTTTCGATTGTCATGACATGCTTAAATCCCATGTTTCATGCAAATGTCTCTGGAAGGATGCTTATATCCATTACTTTTCGTTCAAGCATAGAAAAAACGCCCATCTCTGCTAGTTCAAGGGATGAGCGCTTTTCTTTATAAAGCTATTATTCTGTGCATAAACTCTTTAGAAAAGCCGTAATACCTTTTCCAAGCTCATAGCCCGGTAGGAGTTTGTGCATTGTCTTCTCTATGGCGCAGACAGTGGCAGCCAGTTCGTGTTCATCGACATTGCCCATGTGGCCTATGCGAAACATCTTTCCTGCATAGGCTCCGAGTCCTCCGGCTACCTGAACTCCTTGTCTTTCCAGTTCACTTCGAAAGGCCAGATCTTCTACTCCCTTAGGATAGATCGGGTTTGACAGCGTGACGGCGCGACAGGAGGGATCGGCCAAGAGGGTGAATCCCATGGCTTCTAGTGCCGCTCGCATCGCCTGCGCATTCCTTTTATGTCTCTCATAGCGATTTTCAAGTCCTTCTGCTTTTATGATGTCTACGGACTTCTTCATCGCCCAAGTCATGTTGACAGCCGGTGTCGCGAAGTACTTTTTTGTGTCATCCATGACAGGGGCCCACTTCTTGTAGTCAGCGTAGTACTCAATGACATCCGGGAGGGTCTCCCTGCGTGCGAGGGATTTCTTTCCCGCCCAAAGTAGAGCCAATCCGGGGGCTACCCCAAAAGCTTTTTGCGATCCGCTGAAAAGCACGTCGATATGATCTTTCGTCATATCCACGGGCTCTCCCGCTACGGAGCAGACGCCATCCACTATATAAAGTGTGTCAGGGTATTTGTTGACTACCTTTCCGATCTCACGGATCGGCGCAACGGCTCCCGTCGAGGTATCGACATGCGTCACTGTCACAGCATCATATTCCCTATTCTCTAACTGCGCTTGGACTTCCTCAGGGCTGACGACCTTCCCCCAAGGAGCAGAAATGACGTCAAACTCGTAGCCCTTCTTTTTTGCGATCTCAATAAAGCGATCCCCAAAGAAGCCATTCGATACGATGAGAAGACGATCTCCCTGCTTCAGGTTGTTGACGACGGCCATCTCCATAGCAAAAGTCCCGCTGGCAGCGACGACAAACGCCATCCCATCGCAGCTCCAAAGCTCTTTGAGATCATCGATGAGCTGCTGGAAGTCAGCGACGAAATGACTATCTCCAAACGCAACCGTCTCCCTTCCCATCTCATCTTGGATCTCACGCAGTACCGGAGTCGGTCCCGGAATCATTAATAGTTTACGATTTTTCACACCTTCATCCTTTCTTCAGGGCACAAATCTACTGAGAGACGTTTTTTTAAATAGTAGCCTGTCTATTTCAGTGACAGCTATCGCTTATAGTATAACGGAATTCACGCCTGGGGGGTGACTCTTTCCATAGCGCAAGATAAAGTTATCAAGAAATCTCAGGTTTCGCTCCCCTTGCAGTGCTATAATCAGGCAAAGGAGCCGCATTGAAAGAAACCAACGCCGACACCCTCGTCATCGGCGCCGGTCCTGCCGGACTGATGGCAGCGCTGGAAGCCTCCCAACGAGGAGACGTCATTATAATAGAAAAGGAAGACAGTCCCGGTAAGAAACTACTCCTCACCGGAGGCGGGCGTTGCAATGTCTCCAATCGATCCTCTCTCGATGATTATCTGGAGCACATCCCCCGAGGCGCTAACTTTCTCCGGAGTGCTTTTTCTCAGTTTTTCCATGAAGATCTGGTCTGTCTTTTCGGCAAAGAACTGCCACTAATTACCGAAGACGATCGCCTATATCCAAGATCACAGAAGGCTCACGATGTTCTAGAATTCTTTCTAAGGAAACTTAGCAACACAGAGATCAGTACCGATACAAAGGTCACTTCCTTACAAAAAGTAGCGGATCGATGGATCATCAAAAGCACAAGAGGAACTTTCAGTGCTAAAAAGGTCATTGTCAGCAGTGGTGGGAGGAGTCTTCCCCACACAGGCTCCGACGGTTCCATGTTTCGCATCCTCTCAAACCTAGGAGTGGAGATAACTCCTATAAATCCCGCTCTTGTCTCTATGTTTATGGAGAAGCCTTGGAAAGAACTTGCCGGCCTTACGTGTCCTGATGTTGTCATCAATTCACAGAATACGTCTCTAAGAGGAAGTCTCCTCTTTACCCATAAGGGGGTCTCAGGTCCTGTCGTGCTGGACATGTCTTCACTAGTCGAGCGCTTCTTCCCAATGTCACTGACGATTGACTTTGTCCCTGACAAGGCGGAAAAGGACGTGATGGAGTATCTTTTCTCTTCAAAGCAGTCCCTTGCCAGCCGAGCACGCGCTTTCGTCCCGGAGAGGCTCGCCAGGCACCTCTTTCCCCAAACGAATGATAAACATCAGTGGAACAAAGAAAGGCGCCAAAGCGCAGCCAGGAAGCTAAAAGCACTCGAGGTGTCCATCCGCTCTTTTGCCGGATTTGAGTCGGCGATTGTCACCAGAGGTGGTATAGCACTACCCCAGCTCGACCCATCCACCCTTGAACACAAAACACTCAAAGGTCTCTACTTCGCCGGAGAGTGTCTCGACGTCGATGCCCTTAGTGGTGGCTATAATTTGCAGATTGCTTGGTCGACGGGTTTTCTCAGTGGGCAGCTAAAGTAAGGCAAAAGAAAAAACGATCTGACCGGGATCAAATCGTTATCTTGTATCATTCACTCCAAAAATCAGAGTTAGGCTTCGCTGATACCATCCGAGTGAGCGATGAGTTTCTGAAAAGTGTCTTCCGAAATATCGTGCTCAATCTTACAGGCCTCTTGTGCAGCAGTTTCCGGGTCGACGCCGATCCGACGAAGAAACTCCGCAATGGCTGTGTGTCTCTCATAGACTCGCTCAGCAATCTCCCTGCCTTGAGGAAGAAGATGAATAGCGCCATCCCCATCCACTTTGATGAGTCCCTGTTCTCTAAGTTTTTTCATAGCCACCGAAATACTCGGCTTGGAAAAACCCAGTTTGTTTACGATATCGATGGAGCGTACCTGCTCCAATTCTTCACTGAGCATGAGGATTGTTTCAAGATAATCCTCTGCTGATTCATATAATTTCATACACACCTCGTAAATAGTATATCACGAAAACCTTGACACCAATCGAAGGCTGTCGTAAAATTGACTTCGCACACACTGGGGATTGGCCAAGCGGTTAAGGCACTCGGCTCTGACCCGAGAATTCGTCGGTTCGATCCCGACATCCCCTGCCATAAGAAAGAGCTGCTGAGAAATGATTCAAAGCAGTTCTTTTATTCTACTCACACTCTTCCGTCCCTACTGTCACCTCAACACTCGCAATCAACTCCAATTAATGCTGTGCCAGTGAGAATACTAGGATACCTAAGCAGTGGCAGATGAGAAAACCGCTGCATTTCTCAGTGTTGAGAGATTCAGCGGTTTAGGTTTATTGTGTCACCTCAGTTGGAATTTCTTGCCTGTTCTTCTTTTTTTTCTTTTTCTTCTTCTTGGGAATCACGCGGCAGATGACCTTTGTCTTCGTGGTAAACAGCACTTCCGCCTTAAATGATTTGGGAAGCTGAGAATAAAGACCCGAAGCGGTTTTCGTACCATTTGCCTTCGTGTTGACACTGTTGGCGACATACCCCACCGTTCCGAGAGGATAGAGGCTGACACGAATCGCCTCATCGTCATATGGATTGTGTGGTTCTTTTTCACAGCGAAGAACAGACCCGATATAGAAAGGCTGGATCCCGGCATAGTGCCAAAATCCGGTGACGGTGATGTAGAACTCATTCATGATGGCCTCCTTTTGTATTCAGTCTATATCATAAAGGAGGCTGTGTCCGGTTAAGTGGACTTCAGTAGTTCTTTATTACAGTTTTCAAAAGTTCTTTCATCTCATGAACGGCTTCTTCGGGTCGGACGATGCGGGCTTTCTCCCCAAGAGCTGTTATCCACCCCAGGAAAAAGGGGCTGAGAGCCACCTTTACCCGCGCTTCAAAAAATCCTTCTCTTGATGGAAAGAAGTGGATGTTCTTTCCGAACCTGTCGATCACGACACCTGCCAGATCATTGGCGAACTCGATCGTGACATAGATTTCCTCTCCCGAAAACATGGAAAAGTTGCGCTGAGTGTAGTTGGGAACATCAATGCTTGCAATTACATCCTGTCCCAGTCGTGGCGTCTCCTCCACCGTGATATCGGTCATTTTATCTACGCGGTAATGCTTGATCATCTCGGCTTCGTGATCATAAGCAATGAGGTAATAATTTTCATCACTCCAGCAGAGGATGGCGGGACTGATGTCGTAGCGCTTCCCGTCGCGGCGGAGAATTTTCTTCTTTGTCACATCATAGGAGAAATAGGAGAAGGTAATTCGCCTATTACAGGAAATAGCTTCATGAATGCGGTCCACATTATGGTAGATGCTCTCATTCATGCTCTTGATGCGGTCTCGCACAAAAACTTGGCGCTTGATGAGCCGGCGCTTATTTCTTGCTCCGAATGCAGAGAGTTTCTCTATCAGCTCCATTGTTTTCTTCTCTGTGATGAACTTCGAAGCCTCTACGGCATCGATGAGGAGCTTCAGCTCGGCTGTCTCAAATGGTCGACTCTTGAGATAATATCCTTTAGGACTTCTCTTCTGATAGACGATCTCAAGCCCGAAATCCCGAAGCGCATCCAAGTCGTCGTAAATACTCTTGCGCTCTGCGGAGATCCCCTGACTATCGAGATAGTCCAGGATCTCTTCCATGCTCAGAGGAGACTGGCTGTCACTCTCTTTCTCCAGCAATTCCTTGACATAAAGAATCTTCTGTTTTTGTCTGGCGAACTTTGCCAAAGCCGGCTCCTTTCTCCTTTTTGCTTGTAAGAAAGCCACCTGTCGGTGGCTTAATTGGCTTCCTTTTTCGCAGGGACAAATTCCCGCACTTTGATCCCTCTGTCTTCAAGACGTCGGACGACCTCTTCCAGATCGCCTCCGGTAACGCGCAAGGAGATCTCCTGAACTCCCAGTGTCTCTGTATCGTATTTAGCTATATTGGTGATATTGACATCCATGCGTTCAAGTACACTGGTAATTCGTCTGAGCATTCCGACAAACTCCTGCGTGTAGATGACGATCTTGGCGTCCTGGAGTCCATAGACTTTCGTGATCAACTCAAACAGTGCTTTTTGTGTCAAGATGCCTTGGAAGATACCGGCATAATTAACGACCGGAATAAAGCGCATATTTGAGCGGAAGAATGCATCAGCGGCTTCTTCAACATACATCGTGTCAACGACAGGTGGTACTGACGTGTCCACAAAATGCTCAATCTTATTGGTGCGGAGGAATTCGCTGAAGGTCGCCTCTTTACTTTCGATAAATTTTTCATGGATGTAGAGGCTGGAGATATAACCGATAAATTTACCGTCTTCAACAACGGGCAGAGAAAGATAGCCGAGATCTTCGATTCTATTCAGGGCTTCTTCGAGTGACTGAGAGGGCAGCAAAGTGGTGAGGTTCTTTTCCGATGTCATGATCGCGCGAACTAGCATATATTCTCTCCTTAAAAATAGTGATACTTGATATTACCTTTATGATACCAAAGAATGAAGAAAAAGAAACCTCCGCTTGACAATCCTTCTCATGTCGTGATACTGTTTGCGTGTCGGAAACTTTATAGGAAGAAGAGTAGTTGTGAAGGGAGCCTTGCAGAGAGTCCTTAACGGTGAAAGAGGACAGGCCAGAGCACAATGAACATGGTCTTTCTCTAGGATCAGCCGAAATGTAGGTTGATACGGGATGCGCCCGTTATAGCGATAGGATATGTAGTATCTGAAGCGGCTCTGCCAGGACAGCAGGGCAATAAAGGTGGTACCGCGGAACTCCCGCCCTTTAGAGGGGCGGTTTTTTATTTTACGTAAAAAGGAGATAACGATGAAATTCAACACAGCATGTATTCAGGCAGGTTATGCGCCACAGGAAGGAGAAGCGAGAATTCTCCCGATCTTCCAGTCCACCACCTACCTCTATGATGACTTTGATGATGTAGCCGCACTCTTTGATTTAAAAAAAGAAGGACACATGTATTCGCGCATCTCCAATCCCACTGTGGCTGCTCTGGAGAGTAAGATTGCCACGTTGGAAGGCGGTGTAGCGGCGGTTGCCGTCTCCAGCGGTCAGTCCGCCACTCTTCTCTCGATCCTAACGATCTGCGAAGCAGGAGAGCATCTTGTGGCATTAAGTAACCTCTACGGAGGTACGCATACCCTGATCGGATCGACACTGAAGAAGTTCGGGATCGACGCCACTTTTGTTCCCTTCGATGCCGATGAAGAGGCGATCTCCTCTGCCATCCGTCCTGAGACCAAACTAATCTTTGCCGAAACCATCGGCAATCCCGGTCTTGATGTACTCGATATCGAATGGTTAAGTGGACTCGCTCACCAACACAATCTCCCACTGTTTGTCGACAATACGCTTGCAACACCTGCCTTATGCCGACCTTTCGAGCACGGTGCAGACATTATCGTTCACTCCGCCACGAAGTATCTCGATGGCCACGCAACCAGTATCGGCGGCATCATCGTCGACAGCGGAAAGTTTGACTGGAGAAACGGAAAATTTCCTCAGCTCACAGAACCCGACCCCAATTATCACGGTCTCAGCTATACGGAGTACTTCGGTGAATCCGCTTTTGCCGCCAAGGCTCGTGTTGTCTATCTCAGAGACCTGGGGACAGCCCTTAGCCCTTTTAATGCCTTCCTGATTAATCTGGGCGCTGAAACCCTGGCTCTGCGCATGGAGCGCCACAGCGAAAATGCCTTAGCGGTCGCGAAGTACCTATCCTCTCACCCAAAGGTCGAATGGGTCAAATACCCCTCCCTCCCAGGCTCCGAAAGTGAAGAGCTCGCAAAAAAATATCTATCCCAAGGCGCCAGTGGCGTGGTGACCTTTGGCGTAAAAGGAGCCGAGGATGAGTGCAGAACACTGATTAACGCACTGAAATTGGCTTCTCTGGTCGTCCACGTAGGCGATGTGCGCACGCTGATTCTTCACCCCGCTTCTACCACACACCGTCAACTCTCGGCAGAAGACCAACTTCTGTCGGGAATCACTCCGAACCTGGTCCGTCTCTCCGTCGGCATTGAAGACATCGAAGAAATACTCTCCGACCTCGACCAGGCTCTTGCACGCATCTGAAGGAGAACCCCATGCCTCTGATACTTCCATCTGACCTCCCGGCAACTGCAGCCCTCCAGCGTGAGCGCGTCTTCACGATGAGTGAAGCTGAAGCGCTCCGACAGGATATCCGTCCGATCCGCATCGCCATCGTAAACCTGATGCCAAAAAAAGAAGAGACAGAATTACAGCTCCTACGAAGACTCTCGAATACCGCCCTACAGGTTCACATCGACCTTATCCATACCAGGACGTATGAATCCAAGAACGCCAAACCATCCCACCTCGAAAAATTCTATAAAACATTTGAGGAGATCAAGGGAGAAAAATACGACGCCATGATCGTAACCGGCGCACCGGTAGAAAAGCTCGACTACGAAGAAGTGCTCTACTGGCCGGAGCTCACAGAGATCCTGGACTACGCAAGAGAAAATGTCTTCTCCACTATGTTCATCTGCTGGGCTGCTCAGGCGGCTCTCTATCACTACTATGGCGTACCGAAGCTTGCCTACGATGAAAAGCTCTTTGGCGTCTATGACTACCAACTGGGAGAGACAGGTCTTCTCCTAAAGGGCTTTGATGATGAGTTCTGGGTCCCACAGTCTCGCTACAGCTACAACCGAGCAGAAGACCTGCTCCAGCATGATGACCTCCGTGTCTGGGCTTCGAGAGAAGATACCGGTGTTCACTTAGCCAGTACCGCCGATTACCGCCTCGTCTTTATCTCAGGTCACTGGGAGTATGACGAAAGGACGCTCCTCGGAGAGTATGAAAGAGACTTGAAACGCGGACTCAGCACAAAAGTACCTAAGAACTACTTCCGGGAGGATGACCCCTCCAAAGGAGTTAGTGTCCGCTGGAGAGGACACGGCAACCTCTTCTTTGCCAACTGGCTCAATTACTGTGTCTATCAAGAAACTCCCTATGACATCGAGACGATCAGCGCCAAGAAAGTGTCGAAGTTCGGTGGCAGCTCTCTGAGTGATGCGACGCAGTTCATGAAGGTAAAAGATATCATCCATGCCGAGCAGGACCGTGAGATTGTCGTTGTCTCCGCTCCGGGAAGGCGCTACAAAAGTGACGTAAAGACAACCGATCAGCTGATCTTTCTCGATCAAAAAAAGACAGAGAGGCGCCAACTGGATGCCCTGCGTCAAAAGCTGGACACCTTGATCGAACAAAATGAACGGGAAAACCAGAGAGAACTCCATGCCAT
This sequence comes from uncultured Clostridia bacterium, assembly GCA_937880545.1. Classification (GTDB taxonomy): domain Bacteria; phylum Bacillota; class Clostridia; order Peptostreptococcales; family Acidaminobacteraceae; genus DUVM01. The sequence goes on from CALFKA010000058.1 coordinate 14,840, forward strand.
CGAAGAGCGATTCGACGACATTGCTCGCACCCTTCACCTCGATACGACCCCGATCAAAGAAGTGCTTGAGGAGCTGGAAGAGAAAACGGACAGCTCCTACCTCATCAGCAGAGGGGAATACCTCAATGCGCGTCTGATGGCAGAGTATCTCGGCTACGAATTTGTCGATGCGACGGAATTAATATTCTTTGAGAACAAAGGACGCCTTGATAAACAGAAGACATACCACGCCATCCGCTCTCGGCTAAAAGCCGACGGCAAGTATGTCATCCCCGGATTCTATGGAATCGACCCGGAAGGAAACATTGTCCTGTTTGAGCGTGGAGGCTCCGATATCACCGGCTCTCTGATCGCTTCAGCTCTAAAGAGCAGCGTCTATGAGAACTGGACCGATGTCGATGGGGTGATGAGCGCCGATCCCGAATATACAAATGATGCTCAAACGATCAAGGAGATGGACTATGAAGAACTCCTTCGCATCTCTTCAAACGGCGCACAGATCTATCACAAAGAAGCCATCGCCCCCCTCATGGAAAGCCATGTGCCGATCAATATCCGAAACACCAACTCTCCTTCAAATTCCGGAACCATTATCCGCGACGGAAAGAATGAAGAGAGCTAAGCAGGGTACAAATATGGCACTTATATGAGGGGAGGACATGATGGCAGAGAATAAGACGAAACCGACGGATGCCGCGGTGGAGGAATTCCTTCTCTCCGTGGCACCGAAGAGGGCGGAAGAAGCAAAGGAGTTAATCGGTGTAATGGAGGAGATCAGTTCTCTCCCCCCTGTCATGTGGGGGCCCTCGATCATAGGCTTTGGCTCTACCCACTATCGCTATGCAACAGGCAGAGAAGGAGATATGCCGACATTGGGATTTAGTCCGAGAAAAACTTCTCTCACAATCTACTTCTCCGAAGGCTTTTCTATGTATGAAGACGAGCTCGAAAAGCTGGGGAAACACAAGACCAGCGTATCCTGCCTCTATATCAACAAACTCGAAGATATTGACAGAGGGGTTCTCAAAGAGATGCTCCAGAGATCCTGGTGTCACTGGAGGGAGGAAAAGGCTTGAGACGCAAAGACAGAGAAGTTACAGAGTTTTCTGAACTCCTCTCCATCATAAAAAAATGTGATGCATGTACGATTGCGCTAAACAACGACGAATATCCCTACTTGATTCCTCTGAACTTCGGCGTCGAAGCAAAGGATGGCAGAATTACCCTCTACTTCCACAGCGCGCAAGAGGGTACAAAACTGGAACTGATCAAGAAGAATCCTCACGCTTCATTTTCGATGCACTGCGAGCATCTTCTCGAGTACTTCCCTGAACAAGGCTACTGCACGATGAGTTATGAGAGTGTCATCGGAAAAGGAACCATAGTGTTTGTTGAGAAGGAAGAAGAAAAGCTGCATGGACTGCGGCTGATCATGAATCAGTTTCATCCGGAAGATGCCTACTTCCATCCAGCCGCTATCCCCCGCACTACCGTATACAAGCTGGTCGTAGAGTCGATGAGCGGCAAGAGAAAGACACCTAAAAAGAACACATGATTCAAAAAACGAAGGCCTGGTTTCCTGCATTAGAAACCAGACCTTTTTACTTATTTCTTTCTATGATACCGCAACTTCTTATTCCAGGTTGATGAGGACCTCTCCCGACTCGACCTGGGCTCCGACAAAGACAAGCACTTCGCTGATTTTCCCTGCCGCCGGGCTGCGGATTTCATTTTCCATTTTCATGGCTTCAAGCACCAGTAGGAGTTGATCTTTCTCTACCACATCTCCCTCTTTCACCAGCACCGAAAGAACCTTTCCGGGCATTGGGCTCTGTACGGAGTTGGCTCCGGCAACTACGGCGGGCTGATCCGGTTTCACAGGAGCTTGAGGCGCCGCTGCAGGAGTGCTTGGTGCACTTGCGACAGGAGGAACATAGCCTGGCTTTATCTCCTTTTCACCGACAGCTTTGACTTCCACATCATAACGAACCCCATTGACTATGACTTCATAACGCATATTTATTCCTCTTTGATCCTTTCTATACTGATCTGCCACTGTCTGTCATCACTCAATATGCCCATCTCTTGCTTCACGGCGGCAATGATCACCGCGAGAATCTCCGCTTCCTGATCTGGCTCTGACGAAACCGAAAGTTCTTCTTTGGGCATTTCCTGATCCTGTTTCCCTTTGGAGAGCACGAAGACCAGGAGATAGATAAGTAGCATGACGATGAAAACCGATAACATGCCGACCAACAAAAGTTCTAATCCCTGCAACATAGACTTATGCCTCCTTAAAACAGTCCCCAAGCTCTAGCAAAGCTCAGTATGACGCCACCGGCAACCACGGAACCAATCTGTCCTGCGACATTTGCCCCTATTGCATGCATAAGGAGATGATTCTGACTGTCTTCTTCCAAGCCCATCTTTTGAATGACACGCGCCGACATGGGAAAGGCGGAGATTCCGGCAGCACCAACCATGGGATTGATCTTATTATCCTCCGAGCGGAATAGGTTCAGAAATTTTGCAAACAGCACACCGCCGACCGTATCAAAGACAAAGCCGAGAAGCCCAAGGGCAAGTACCATGAGGGTCTGTGGAGTGACAAAGACTTGATAACGCATCTGAAATGATACGGTAATGCCAAGGAAAATTGTAATCAAGTTGGCAAGTGGTCCCTGCGCTGTCAGTGACAGGTTGTCGAGGACACCACACTCCCGCAGGAGGTTACCAAACATCAGAAACCCAACAAGGGATACTGAGTCCGGTGCAATGAGTCCTGCGATCAGGGTGACAAAGATCGGGAACAGGATCCTCGTTCTTCTTGAGACGGATTTTGGATTGTATTTCATCCGGATGCCACGCTCACGTTTTGTTGTGACCAACTTGATGGCAAAGGGCTGGATAATAGGCACCATCGCCATATAAGAGTACGCCGCGACGGTGATTGCTCCTACATAGCTGCTCATCAGCCTCTGTGAGACGAGAATGGAAGTAGGACCATCCGCCGCAGCAATGACCCCGATACTCATCGCATCATTGAGTTCAAAGCCGAGCGCCAGACTGACCAGTACAGTTAGAAAGATACCCACCTGCGCTGCGCCACCAAAGACCAGCATCAAAGGATTGCTCAGAAGCGGTCCAAAGTCGATCATGGCGCCGATACCCACAAATAACAAAATGGGGAATGCTTCAGAGGCTTCAATCCCTACTGTGTAGAGCCACTGAATAATGCCATTATCTCCCAACACCCCCGTGAGGGGGAGGTTGACCAAGATGGCCCCTATACCCATAGGGAGCAGAAGCGCAGGTTCAAACTCCTTCTCAATGGCTAGGTAGATCAGAAGGCCTCCAATCGCCCACATAAGAATCATCTGCCAATTGAGGAGCCGTATCCCCTGCGTCAGAAATTCAAGTACATTCATTGCGTCTCCTTTACTGCGTACAGTAATTAAAGTGGCATAAAACTATGCTTATTTTCAACAAAACAGTAGACAACCTTTTGACAACACCGACTCATAAAGGACAGAGCCCAAAGGAAGGTTTTCTTTAGAATCCCTTTTGTATATTGTCTTATTATAGCAGATATTGTGCAAGACTATTTGTGCAAATCCGCGAATTAGCAAGTTAAACGCAACCCGTGAATTAGCAAGTTAAACGCAACCCCTCTTTTCAAGTGCCATCTCCTTTACTCTGAGAAGGTCGGGAGTCTCATTCTCTTTGAAACATGTTACCCTGTAGTCAGTCGCTCCTCCCTTCAGGAGACTAGCTATGAGGAGTCAAGTGATTTCTGACTGATTTCTTTAAAATGTCT
>CALFKA010000059.1 GCA_937880545.1 uncultured Clostridia bacterium
CTACACTCTTTCCCTACACGACGCTCTTCCGATCTAGCGACCTCTTCAAACTGATCATAGGAAATATCCGCCTCATGGTCCGCTTCGTCTGAGATGGTGCGTACAATGCCAAAGGGAATCGAATTCCTTGCGGCGACCTGGGCAATAGCGGCTCCCTCCATCTCGACACAGAGTCCACCGAACTCTTGTGCCAGGTGTTTTTTCAGTTCGGAATCGTTGACGAAGACATCTCCTGTGAGGATACGTCCTTTGTGGACACTCAGTCCCAGCTCTTTTGCGGTCTTTATCAGTCCATCCGTGATGCCTTCATCCGCCGTGAAGTAATCCATAAACGGCTTAAATGAGCGCATGATGCGGTGGTCCATGTCGTGGAGAGTGGCATCGGTGGCGATGACCGTGTCCATGACGTGAACATAAGGCTGGAGACTTCCTGCTATACCGGTGTTAATAAGAATGTCTGGTTGAAAATGATCGATCATCTGCTGGGTGACCATAGCCGCATTGATTTTTCCCACTCCGGCTTCACACAGTACCAGGGTGTGCGAGCCTTCAGTCAGTAAGAAGAATGTGCTGTCGGCATATGTTTTCTCCTCTATACGTTCTCTGTCTTCGAGGAGATCGAGAAGTTCCACTTTCAGGGCGGCAAGAATTCCAATAATCAATGCAATAACTCCTTGTCATAAAATAACAGACCGATGAGGAGCAAAACCACTCCCACGGTAATAAAGCTGTCAGCTACGTTGAAGATAGCAAAGCGGATCAGGCGAAAATCAAAGAAGTCCACGACGGCCCCGAAGGCGAGTCGGTCGATGCCGTTTCCTATCGCTCCACTCAGGATGAAGGTCAATCCAAGCCTTGAAATCTTACTGAGGGTGCGCCGGTAACGGACGAGATAGATGATCAACCCGATACTGACGAGCACAGAAAAGAAACCGAGAAGTTTCGTCTTTCCACTTAAGATACTGAAAGCGGCACCCGTATTCGTATGATAGCTCAGATGAAAAACATCCTGCCAAAGTGGGATAGAACCGATGGGGGCAAGCCATTTAACAGCGGCAATCTTTGTCACGCGGTCAAGAAGGATCACAGCGAGGACAATCAGTGTCTCCATCATGACTTCACCTTCTTTGAGCGAAAGCGCAAAGCGTAGATCGGATGACCTTGCGCTGTGAAACGTTCTTCATACTCTGTGCGGATATTGTCTTCATAGGCAGGGGATTCCTCTATATTGAGCGTTACATCCTCCAAGAGGTGCCCACTCTGAGAGATCTCTTCGATGGAGGAAGTAAAGAGAATCGGAGAGTCCGTCTTTAGCTGCACCTGCGAGTTTTCTTGAAGCCAAATGTCATATAATTCCAAATATTCTCGGTGGGTCAGGCGGCGTTTCCTGTTCTTTTTCTTCGGCCAAGGATCGGAGAAGTTGAGAAACAAGCCACTAAGAGAGTTCTCGGGAATGACCCCTTCTAAATCTTCTACATTAGCGAGGAGGTAGCGGATATTGGTTTCCTTCTCCACCTTTTCCATCGCTTGAAGAAGGACCGAATCGACCCGCTCCACCCCGAAGAAATTTTTCTCAGGACGTCTTCTCGCCATTTCCAGGAGAAACTCTCCGCGACCTATGCCAAACTCGGCGATGACTGGGTTGCCATTGCCGAATACTTCTTTAAAGCGAATGGTTTTTTTCTTCAGAAGGAGATGCTCAAGCCTCTCCATGCGTTTTTCTAAGTTTTTTACTTTGCGCAGCCTCATCAGGTAAACATCCTTGGATTTTGTGACCACTGAGCGAGCAGTTCTGCGTCTTCTGAAGAGACCCCTCCCCGCTCTTTCGCAAGTGCCAGTACTTCTGCATAATCCGTGATGGACCAGACGGGGATGCCCGCTTCTTCAAATGCTTTAGCGGCTTCCGTGAATCCATAGGTGAAAATGCTCAAGACGCTAACGACTTCCGCTCCGGCTGCCTGTAGCGCTAACGCGGCTTTAAGGGAGCTCCCTCCTGTGCTGATGAGGTCTTCTATTAGTACGACTTTATCTCCTTCGAGCACGATCCCCTCAATCTGCTCTCCCTTTCCATGATCTTTGGCTGAGGAGCGGACATAGGCCATCGGAAGATCCAGCTTCTGTGAGAGATAGGCAGCGTGCGCAATGCCTGCCGTTGCGGTGCCGACGATGGCATCCACCGGCTCGAGCTCGCGCATTTTGTCTACAAAAGCTTCTGCAATGGCGTCGCGCACGACGGGGAAGCTCAGCGTCAGGCGGTTATCACAATAGATGGGCGAGCGGATGCCGCTGGCCCATGTAAACAAGTGATCCTTGTCTCGGATAATCAGTGCTCCTATGTCGAGAAGTTGCTCGGCAATGTGTCTATAAGTCATCTAGTCCTCCAAGTGAATATTTTCCTTCAGGGTTCCATAGCATATATTCGGTAATCCCCAGTTCCTTCAAGGCTCTCACCTGATCGGCAATCTCCTTCTCCCGAAAATTGATGACCCCATCATAGGCTTGCAGCCAGGGCCGAATCATCGAGGGCGTAGGGACGTTTTCGTTTCTGCTGACAGCGAGTTCTGTCGCTCGCTTCACTGTCTCATAGGGCATGCGCTGCGGTCTACTAATACCCAGGTTGCCACTGCTGAAGAGGCTCGGATAGAACATCGGGCTGATAATGTCACTGACGGCGCTGATGGCTTCCCACTGCTGTCCGATGCCGATATCTGAAGAGACGACGGCAGACCATCCGAAGACATTGGCGCCGATGAGGGCATCGGGCTTGTTCAGATTCGTCTGTATGTATGTGAGAAACTTCTGGATTGCTTCCGGCGGATTCTCATCGTGCGGGTTTTGCAGAACTAACTCCGCACCGTCACTAATCGGAAAGTTCATGTGATCGAACTGAACTTCGTCAAATCCATATGCAAAGGCTTCATTCGAAAGATCCAATATATACTTCCAGTACTCCCTGTTGTAAGGGGAAACCCAGTAGCTTTCAGCGGAGTAGTAGAGCTCCCCCGTCTCATCTGCAATCGAGCGTTCCGGATACTTAAGAGCATACCTGTTCGAGCGAAAGACAACAATACGAGCAATCGTATGAAAGCCTCTCTTTTTAAATTTTTCCAGGTACTCTTGCGGGTTGTCGATGAGCGGTCCCGGCGCATCGGGAAGCGCTGCCAAGGTGGCGGGGGAAGAAAACAACACCTGGTCATAGTCGTTTTTGTAGTCAATGACCACGGTGTTGATGACACTGTCTTCGAGGTCCTCCATGAAGAGTTCGGGATCACGTATCTTAGAAGAGGGCATATAGACAGCTTTTACAGGAAGATACTTATTATAGGGTTTGTTCTTTTCAGGATTGAGCCCATACTCCACACCGTCGTAGAAGACGCTGAGCCTGGAAGTAAATGCCTTACTGAGGGTCGCGCGTGCTACATAGCCCTGATTTCCTGCATAGTCTTCTACAGAGGAGCGCTGAACCCCTTTTCGCACCAGAAAAACTCTCTCTTGAAAAAAGAGGTTGCGGATAACTTTTCCGGACTCGTCAAAGAGACCGACATCACTCTCCTGGACAAAAAAGTAGTCTTTGGGAAGTTCGTCAATCTGCATATCGATCATTTCAGGGGGCGGTGCTTGTGTAGCAGAAATTGGCAGGGCCTTTTCTGAGCGGAAGCCTGAACAACCGACCAGAAACAGAAAGATCCCCGCCAGAACGATCCATTTGTAGGGCTTTCGCATTATTTGTCCGATACGTACTTTCCTGCTAAGAAATAGTTGTCAGGCACCTCTGCCTGTGCATCCATGAGCCAGTAGCCTCGGATGCCCATCTCATGCATGGCGAGCTGGAAGAAATACATAGCAATTCCACCTTCCAGATGATCTGCCAGTTGCTCTGTCTCTGCCATACGCTGTACGGCCATGACAATGTCAAAGTTTTGGAGAATGAATCTCCAAGGACGGCGGTTCCCCCACGAAGGGGCATACTTCATGTAGTGATAGACTTCAAGATATCCACGGCGTTCCAGTTCATCTGCATCGGCAACATTTCCCCAATTGTCGATATAGATAAATGTACCGGTGCCCACGGGTTGTCTCGTGTCTTTTTCATACTCGAAACGGAAGTCGGCGTAGCCTGTTTCCGAATAAGGGCTTCTCGATGCTTTGATGCCACTGAAAAACTTTTCAAAGAATCCGGTTTCTCTTGGGTAACCCAAAGCGATCAGTGCGGCGACCTCTTTGTCAGTCTCCAGCTGCAGTTTTTCTTTTACGACATCGGATGATTCGACGCTCACCCAGCATGTGCCGATCCCTTCCTGCATGAGTCGAAGAATGATGCTCTGCGCAATAAAGCCGGCGCGTCGATAGTCAACGCCTTCTGCTCTACTCAGCACAACCAGGTAGTGAGGAGCTTCGATCATCCGGCCACTGTAGCCTGCCACTCCATCGAGGAGTTCTGCTACTTTTTCACCGTCTTCTCGAAAGAGGAACTCAACATTTCCTTCATCTTCCAAAGGATAAGGGCGTTCCAGTAGAGACAACACCAACTGGTGGTCTTCTCTCGAAAGCGCCTTCTTCATGTACTCGCGGACCGACTTAACTTTTTCAATAGCCTCAATTTTATTCATCCATGCCTCCATTTTTCATTATAAGCGAAGGGCTCCTTCAATACAAGAAAGCAAACCCTAATAAGCAAAAACTGCGAAACGATAAAAGTCGGTAACATAACCTCTCACAAAACAGGTATACTAATTGATGGAGGTTCATATGATCATAACAGCTTACGGTGCAGCGAACGAAGTCACCGGTTCCGGTACTTTGACAGATATTTTCTCTCTCCTACATGCCAGGTTGCACTATTCATCA
>CALFKA010000060.1 GCA_937880545.1 uncultured Clostridia bacterium
CTTCTCTCCGGTATCCAGCGCCTGGATAAGAAGCGGCATAGCCTCTTGGAGGTCACCTACGATGCCATAGTCACAGTTGGCAAAAATGGGCGCTTTGGCACTGTTATTGATAGCGACGATCGTCGCGGCATTTCGGATGCCTTTTAAGTGCTGTCCGGCGCCTGAGATACCACACGCCACATAGAGATTGCCTCCAAAGGTCTGCCCACTCATTCCCACGTAGCGGTTTAGGGGAAGATACTTGAGGGTCTCTGCCACCGGGCGCGAAGAGCCCAGAGCAGCTCCGAAGTGTTGTGCAAGTTCTCTGGCGATGGCGATATTTTTCTTATCTCCAATGCCTTTTCCGACACTGACGACTCTTTCCGCTTCGCGGATGGGCGTATCGACATCGATGCCGACAGTGAAGTCATAGCCATCCTTTTCAAGAGCGGAAACAAGCTGCGCCACACGCTCTTGCATCGTTCCCTCTTTAAAGATCGTCTTCTTTCTCTCGCCTGTAATGGCTCCGGAAGTTTTCTTCTTCTTTATCTCTGTCTTGGGCGGTCGCCCTAAAATGTGTGAAGCGATGACGACGCGCTGAATCTCATTGGTTCCTTCATAGATCGTGCAGATTTTGGCGTCGCGGTAGGCGCGCTCGACTTCCATCCCCTTGAGATAGCCTGTGCCTCCAAAAATCTGAAGAGAGTCATTGACAACCTCTAAGGCGATATCTGAAGCGTACTGCTTGGCCATGGCTGACTCCATGCCGTACGGCTCATCCTGATCCTTCAGCGCTGCCGCACTGTAGACGAGAAAACGAGCAGCCCGCAGCTTTGTCGCCATATCCGCAATCTTAAATGAGATCGCCTGATTAAATCCCACCGGCATCCCAAACTGCACACGCTCTTTAGAGTAGGCGACTGCATGCTCGAATGCTCCTTGAGCGATGCCCAGAGCCTGCGCCGCAATCCCTATGCGGCCTCCGTCAAGCGTTGACATGGCGATGCGAAAGCCTTGCCCTTCTTTTCCAAGGAGATTTTCTTTTGGTACCTTCACGTTGTTGAAGAGCAGCTCCGCTGTAGAGGAAGAGCGGATCCCGAGCTTATCGTAGGTATCCCCAAAGGTGAACCCCTCCCAGCCCTTCTCCACAATGAAAGCACTGATTCCCCTCGTGCCGATATCCGGCGTGGTGACAGCGAAAATGATATATGTGTCTGCATAAGGCGCGTTGGTGATAAAGATTTTTCCACCATTTAAAATATAGTGCTCTCCGTCCCATTCGGCTGTCGTCTCTGTTCCACCGGCATCGCTGCCGGCTTCCGTCTCTGTCAGACCGAAGGCGCCGATCTTCTCCCCTCTAGCAAGAGGGATCAAGTATTTCTTCTTTTGCTCTTCCGTACCAAAGGCGAAGATAGGATAAGAGCCAAGCGATACATGCGCAGAAAGAATGACCCCGGTCCCTCCATCGACTCTCGAGAGTTCTTCTACGGCTATGGCGTAACTCAGACTGTCAAGACCGGCTCCGCCGAGTTCTTCGGGGAAAGGAATCCCCATGAGTCCCATTTTTCCAAACTCCGCGATCTGATCCGCAGGAAATGTATTGGTCTGATCCAATTCAAAAGCTATGGGCTTAATCGCATTTTCCGCAAACTCTCGCACTTGTCTTCGCAGAGCTTCCTGCTCTGTGTTTGTGGAATACTTCAATTTCCTGTACCTCCATCAAGGTTAAACAAAGTGAGTGACATCCGTCGAAAACCCTCCTTTCCACTATTGGACTTCTTTGTATTTAACGTATCACTATTTGTTTCAACTTTCAAGCATATGCTATAAAGTATCAATCTTTTGCAATAAGTAAACTGTGACAACTATCTCGTTTACACTTGTTATTTCAACACTATCGTCATTTTCCTAAGAACTTTGTGACATCGGACTTCATAGCATTAGCCATTATCTTTTAACAGATGGACAAGCACGTGGACACAGCTTTCATGACACAAAAAACGCCTTCTCTTCATCCATCCTTGAAACAGGGTTCAGAGAAAGCGTTTATTTCACCGATACACTCAAGTAGCCAGCGACTTGTCGTGACGTCGCTTGTTTACTCTTCCTCGCTCTCGTCGAGGATATTGAG
>CALFKA010000061.1 GCA_937880545.1 uncultured Clostridia bacterium
ACTAGCCTTGCAAAGGCTGTAGCAAACTTGTACAGAGGGAGAGCGTGCACGGGGACACCGCAGCCATCGATCCCGTAGTGGAATTCATCGACGGAGGCATCGCATAGCTCGCCCAGCACTTCTGTGATGCGCACTTGATGGGGGTGAGAGAGTTCGGTATAAGTGGAGATGTCTTCACCCTTATAGCGCGCACTTAGAAGCATCCCGGTGTGTTTTCCGGAGCAGTTGTTGTGAAGAGCAGTGGGCGGGGAGGTCAGTGCTTTTCTTGCTGCCCTATCAAAGGGAGGATGTGCACCACACTGAAGCATCTCTTCACTCAGAGACCCTTTATCCATCATACTTCTCAGAACGCGAATATGTTCCTGCGCTCCGGCGTGTGAGCCGCAGATGAGAGCCAATTCTTCATCGGTGATTCCGTACGCTTCGATCGCTCCTGTGAGGATGGCAGCGGCTGCCTGAAAGGGTTTGGTGGAGCTTCTGGCAAATGTCAGCCTCTGCGGATCTCCCTGTGCATATAGCAGTTTCCCTGCTGCATCACATACCGCTATGTGCCCCTCATAGGTCATATCGATCAGGTCGCCTCTTGTCACACTTGCAATCATTTTTTCTCCTTTTTCCTTCTTATTGTACACCTGAAAGTCATGCTATACTAGGGACGAAAGACCCGAGTACTTTGTATGAGGAGTAGAGGGATGAACATCGAAGAGATCTATCTGCGCCATGTAGACACGATCTATCGGCTATGCCACATGTATCTGAAGAACCCGGATGACGCACAGGATGCCACGCAGAGCACCTTTGAAAAATTGCTCGTTCGCAAAGAGCCTTTTGAAAGCACAGAGCATGAGAAAGCCTGGTTGATTGTCTGCGCCTCCAATCTCTGCAAGAACATGCTCAAACACTGGTATCGCTCCAAGCGCACCGATGTCGAAGAGATGGCTGTTCTCCCTGCCAAAGAAACCCCTCACGATGAGACCTTGGCGCTGCTTTATGAACTCGATGAAGAGTCGCGCCGACTGGTATACCTTGTGTACTACGAAGGCTATCGGATTACGGAAGTCGCCAAGATGGACGGGGTCAATGAATCCACCCTGCGCTCGAGACTTGCGCGCGCCAGAGAGCATTTGAAACTTGCGCTGGAAGAAGACGAAGAATGACCAAAAAAGATCTACTGGGAGCTTTTGAAACACTGACTCCCGATAGGGAAACAAAAAAGAAAATGCTTCTCGCTTTGGAAGAGAAGGCATCAAAACCTGCCGCCCGGCGCCTGCCCTTCTGGGGAGGTGCGGTTGTCGTGGCAGTGGCTTTTCTGCTCCTTTGGATCGTGGTCCCCAAGGGTGACTGGTTCGTTCCAAAAGCCGGCACCGAAATGGTACAGAGCCCCGAAGCACTACAGGAAGAAGCCGATGTCGTCTCTGCACCGAGAGCGGACGCTACCTCTGCACCCACCGAATCGGAAGAAGAGACAAAAATGGGCGCAACGCCTGCAAGCGCCGAGGAACCTGCAGAGAAGCAGACCATCACCAATGAATACGCGGAAGGAGAGTTTTGGATCATGGAGATAGAAGGGGTGGAGGACCTCGATGCCCTCATCTACCTCATCCCGGAAGATGCGGTGCTCATCGGTTCCGGAGATACTTTCCTCAAATACAAAGTGGGAGAGGAAATCTGGGAAATCAAAATAGAAGATGGATTGACGCGGCTGATCAAGCCACTAGATGAATAAACTTACCGCAGAGCCTTCGGGCTCTGTTTTTCTTTGAGGAGAAGGATGGCGAAGAAGCCGAGTGCACTGAAGATGACTCCGTTAATGAGAAGAGCCTGCACACTCAGGTAATCAATGATCGCACCTCCTAGAAGAGAAGCGACCACACCGCCCAGTGTCATCGTAGACACAAGTAGGGCTTGTGAGCGGGCGCGCTGAGAAAACGGCAAGATCTCCTGGACATAGGTGACAGCACTCGGGAAATAGAGACCAAATGTCAGCAGTTGCAGGAGCTGATTGATATAGAGCAAGGTGGGGGAGTCGGCAAAGACAAGAAGAATCGCCTTGATGAGAAAGAAGGTCGAGGAGAGCCGCAGGAGGTCCACGGTTCCAAAGCGATTTCGAAGTCGGGTGAAGGATGCCATGATCGGAAGCTCTATCGCTGCCGCAATGCCTAAAGCAATCCCAAATTCTTTCGCTCCACCTCCGACATTTTCGACGATGCGCAGAAGGTAGTTGTTGAGAGTGCCGTGATTGACAAAAAGAAAGAACGTGGCAAAGAGCATGATAAGAAAGGGGCGATTGCGCCCTATAGAAATAGCCGGAGAAGTTTCTGCGATCCCTTGAGAGGACACTGTCTTTGGAAAACGCCAGAAGACAAGGGTGAACAGGGAAAGAAACACCAGCACTACCAAAGGGATCAGGGAAGTGTCATATATGCCGAGTGCTCGCCCAAGAAGTAGCGAGACAATGCCGTACATGAGAGACGCGATGCCGCGCGCCACCCCAAAATCAAGCGAGATGCCGGAGTGGACCGCGTCGATGGAGAGGGTGTTGACAAAGGGCTGAAGCCCCATGATGACGACCAGAGCCACAAAGTGCGCCCCTACCTTGATCGAGGGAAGTGGCAGATTTAGAAGGATAGCCAGCACAAACAGAGCCCCCACATGTAGGAAGACAGCCTGTCTCAGAGTCAACTTCTCTTTGTCGATCAGAGAGCCAACCCAAGGTTGTAGAAAGATGGAGGCTAAGCTGGCGGCGGCTAAAAAGAAACCCACGGCGATATTGGAGAGGCCGAGGGAGTAAAGATACATAGGACCAAATGCCAGGATAGGCATATTGGTGAGCCAGTAGAAGCTCTGGATAGCACCATAATGTGCCGTGTATTTTGTCTGGTTTCTCATGGTAGAATTGTATCATAAAGACGGACTGAAATAAGTAGCGCAGGAGGGAAAAATGAATGCAACGATAGAGACCATGCTCAACCGCCGGACGATCCGCGCCTTTACCGATGAGCCGATCCCGCAGTACATCGTGGATACACTTCTCAAAGTCGCCAATCTCTCGGCAAATTCCTATGGGATGAGTCAGTATTCGATCATTGAGATTACAGATGCCGAGATCAAGAAGCAGCTGGCAGAGATCTGCCTGCAACCCTACGTAGCTCAGGCCGCCAAACTCTACATTTTTATCATCGACATACATCGCAACGCAAAGATTCTGGATGAGGCGGGGCTCAGCGACAAAAACCTCCGCAACATGAACAGTTTTGTTCAGGGCACGAGCGATGGCACGCTAGCTGCCCAGAGTATGGTCATTGCTGCTCAGAGTCTGGGACTTGGCGCTGTCTTTCTAGGTAGTATCTTGAACGATGTCGATGCCGTGAT
>CALFKA010000062.1 GCA_937880545.1 uncultured Clostridia bacterium
GGCTCCATTCATGATCCCAAGCTCTGGGATAGTCATAATATTACAATGGCGAGAACTCCCGCGGCCCCCGCCTGGTCCGTGTATGAAGCAGCGCAGAATGAAGCCAAAGCAAAAGAATATGAAACGCAGGTTGTCGCTTCCCTCGTTGGAAAACCTTTTGCTGCGGTGGAAGCATCCGGTATGTTTTTGGAGAATGCGGCAGAGACGATATGGATGCGTTTGGAAGCAGACAAAAAGCTGACAAATCCAAGAGTCAATCAGCAGATAGGTACTTGGGGAACAGATGCGCAGGGAGCCTTTGTTGAATTGGAAGAAGAAAAACACTATCTATATTTCCTCGATGACGGTCGATTTAAATTGACGGATCTGGATATGGTCTTTGCCTCTGAGGGGACTATTTTTGACATCCTCGCCGCTCAGCCCTACACAGAAGCCCAGAACTTCTATTCCGGCTACTGGACAGGTTCCCTCTCCTACGAGAACTTCCCTGAACACCAGGAAAAAGCCGGAGCTTATAAGGAGCTCCTAAGCGGCACAGCAGAGGTCATCGGTCATATGGATATTGGGGCGGATGGCAAGGGTACATTTGTCGTCGACCTGGCTGACCCCCATCTCTTTCCACAGCTGGCGGCACACCAACCGATTTTTACAGCAAATGTCGCTGTCGCTGAGGATCTCAGCTTCAGCGCTTCGGAAGCCACCTTCTTAGGAAAGCCATACACGGGAACTTTGGAAGCTCTTTTCAATCAGTTCCTGCTCATTCGCCTTCCTGAATATGCAGATGATCAGGGAGCGCTCTCGGCAAGATTTATGATGGATCCGGTCAGTAAATCCGGTCCAAATCTGACGACGAAGCCGGCTTACACCGTCAGCCGCGGTCCCATGGGATTTGCCGATCCCCAGTACAACACAGCCAACGGAAGTATCTGGGATGGATTGTATAAAGGAACTGCCTGGGTGACAGAAGCAGGCGGGGCCAGCGCAGAGATTAATGATATATGGTTTGATGTCAACGGCGAAATTGCCATCTGGGAAAATGGTCTCCGTTTTGTAGAGGTCACGGATACAAAAGAGGGGTCAGGCCCACTGCTTAGCTACTTTGTCAAAGCCGACAACCGCCATTTCGAGATCTACATGGATGTTCCGGATGAGTCGAATTTCTTCTATTACGTCACAGATAAGATGACCGGAGATGAGGAGAAATACCACTACATCACGGACAAAGAAGAACTGTCTGACTTTTCAGCGTTCTTTGTCCCCGGCGGAACCGACCGCTTCGTCTTGCGTCACCGAGTGGAAGACCCAAAAGATCCATCCAACTATTACGTCATCTACTGTGACCTGCGAAGAGTCACGCAATAGCACCCGATCACCAAAAGACTGTCAGCCCCTTCCTCGGCATGAGGGAGGGGCTGATTCTTCTTATCTACCAGGTACTACGCAACCGACAAAACCATGATCAGCAGTGAACTATTAGCTGATGGCCTGTATCATAAGGCGAGACTCTTCACTCACACCTCCGCCAGGGTACCACGAAAACAAGGAAAACGCGAGGATGGATAGCAGTATCAACAGGACGAAGCTAACGAGAACAATCATGGCGATCTTCTTGAGCTTGCGCCAAAACTGCCGCTTGCGCTGAATTTCTTCTGCCATTAATTCATTTTGCATCGCCAGCTGACGGGCAATTTCTCTTTGAACGGACGCTTCATCTTCGGCTTCTATTGACTTCAAAGTCATTCCCAACAGATCTTCTACGGATGTATTCAATAGTACAGCTAGTCGCATCAAACTATCTGCATCCGGAACAGATGCCCCATTTTCCCATTTTGAGACCGTTTGTCGGACAACGCTCAGACGGGCTGCCACCTCTTCCTGTGTCAGTCCTCTGTTCTTTCTGGCTGTTTTAATATTCTCGTGTAACATGTATGCCTCCCAAGTCTGTTTTCTTCATCATCGTCATAGAACCGTGCGTTGCGCAAGTAATGCAGATTAACATGGCGGGAAGTGCCTGTATTATGGCTTCCTGAAGTCTATGCGATGTTCAAGCGAAAGGCAAAAAAGATACGGTACACTCAGTACCTTATTCCACTGTTTTCCTGTCTTTCGCTGCTGAGATAGGGATAGAGATCGACAACCCAAAAGTTCACTCTTTCAGATATTCCTCGAGTGATCGGTCAACCGTTTCAAGAAAGGGTCCGATCTTTTCTTTGAAGACATGCTCGATGCGGCCATCTGCATACGCCTCCAGATCTACATATGCTCTCTTCATTGGATACATGAAGGGAAGCCTGGCAGCAGGAAATACTTCCAAGCTTGTCCCGAGGATCAGGATCATATCCGCTTTGGAGAGCTCCTCCATCGCCTGGTGAAATGCTTCCTGAGGAAGAGATTCACCAAAGAGAGTGACGCCGGGTCGAAGGAGGCCTCCGCAGGAACACCTCACGCCCGCAAAGAAATCCTCTCCTTCATGATCCACTCCGCAATTTTCACAGTAAATGTGTCGGATATTACCATGGAGCTCCATGACATTTTTTGATCCTGCTTGCACGTGGAGACCGGAGACATTCTGGGTGATGATTCCTTTAAGAAGTCCTTCCTGCTCCCATCTTGCCAGGATCTCATGACCTCTGTGAGGAGAGACGCTGCTGAGATTTTGGATTCTCTGTGAGTAGAACTCTTGAAATAGTTCGTAGTTATTATGTAGTGCTTCCGTGCTGGCAAGATTCCTCGGGTCGTGTTTTTTCCACAGACCTCCGGCTCCCCGGAAGTCCGGCAAGTTACTCTCCGTATCCATTCCGGCGCCGGTAAAAGCCAGCAGATACGCAGAAGCTCGGAGGGCATCAACAAATTCATTCATGGCCATTCCTTTCTCATCTCAGAAAAAAACAAAGACAGAGGTCTCGCCTGCAAGACGAAAGTCTCTGCCTGAATCGACAATTTCTAATGTGGCAGGCTCCAGGAGTCCACTACACACATTATAACACCGATGACTACTTCTCTTTGACTTCTCCTCCGGCATAGACAATGACTTCCCTTGCCAGCTCTTCTGTCGGATCGATAAAGATGCCTTCCAGTTCATTCTTCCGGAAATAGATCGGCAGTTCCGTGCAAGCGAGAAGGAACAGTTCTGCTCCCTCCGCCCGTTTTCTATCGAGAAGCTTTTTCATTTCCTTCGCTCTCGCATGCATCTCCCCCGCCTTCAGCTCATACACTGCATGCATCACCAGTTCATTGTCTTCTTTTGACAAATCGAGGACTTCCATCCCCCTCTCCCGGCATGCTTTTTCATAGAGTCCAATCGCTTGGGTAGCTGTTGTTGAGAAAACGGCGACGCGCTTCGCTCCGGTTTTCCTTGCCGCTTCCGCAGCCGTCTCGACAATACTCAGAAAGGGCACCGATGTGTGTTTTTTCATCTCGTTCAGGTAGTAGTGTGCGGTATTGCAGGCCATGATAAGGACTTGAGCTCCCGCTTTATCTAGACGCTCTACACTCTCGAGCAGTTTGGGGAGAGGGTCCTCTCCTCCGTGTAGGATGGCTTCTGTTCGATCGGGAATCTGGGAGTGGCAGTCCGTGATGACATGCAGATGATCCTGATCTTTTTGTGCTACTGTATTTTCAATGATTTTTAGCTGAAGATCGAGTGAGGCAAGAGGGCCCATTCCGCCTAAGATACCGACAATTTTAGCCATGCAACACCTCCTGGAGACTGTAAATTTTCTTTCCCGAACGATCGATGTCGGGTTTCGCATGATAAAGCGAGCTGTAGATGGCTTCTTCCACCGCCTCCACGGCAGCTTCAAAGACCCTGTCGATCTTGCTTTCATGAAGCTGTGTGACAGTCTGTATTCCCTCTTTTTCTTTCTGGGGAACTCTTGAAGCGGTACTAAAGGCAATGGCAATGTCACCACTGCCAGTTCCCATGATAGAGCCGGTTCTTCCCAGAGCCATGGCGGATCTTCTCGCCATACGCGTCAGCTGTCTGGAAGATAGCGGGAGATCTGTCGCAAGGACTATGATAATCGAGCCACTATCTTCTTCCTGCGAAGGAGAGGGAATACTCTTTCCCTCTATCCGAAGTTTTCCTTTCCCTCCATAATTGGAGAGTACAAGAGCTCCGACAGTATAGTCCTTTTTATCGATGTGGATGATTCGTGAGGAGGAGCCGACGCCTCCCTTTAGGCCAAAACACACCATGCCTCTCCCGGCGCCCACCGCTCCTTCTGCAAACTCATCAGAGACGTTTTTAAGTGCCTGGAGTACATGGTCCTCCCTCACGTGCAAACCTCGGATATCATTGATTCTGCCGTCATTGCACTCACCGACAACGCAGTTGACAGTCGCCTCGGTTGTTCCGATGGAATCATTGATTCTGAGCATGTACTTGGTTAATGCGGTGAGGGCTGTCCCTACACTTAGGGTATTGGTGAGCACTATCGGACTCTCAAGTGTCCCCATCTCCTCCACCTGTACAAGTCCTACACTTTTCCCAAAGCCATTTAATACACTGACACCGGCAACTAACTTTTGATCAAAGAGATCCCCGGGGGCCGGCACAATCGCGGTAACCCCAGTGCGCGCATCCCCTTCTTCTATAGTGCTGTGTCCGACGAGCACACCCTCGACATCACAGATGGTGTTTTTTGGTCCTTTCGGAAGTGTTCCGATGGCTTGTTCGAGTCCCATGCTCTTCTCCTTTGATGTTCATTCTTATAAAGTTCTGCTCTCAGAGGTTACTTCCCAAAGACGGTTCTTGCGATCTCCACCCCTTCACGGGCATCTTTTGCATAGTAGTCGGCACCGATCATCTTCGCATACTCCGGCGTGAGAACTGCGCCTCCGACCATCACCTTGGTGTCGGGCATCTCCCTTGCCAAGGCGCGGATGGTCTCTTCCATGGTGAAGACTGTCGTTGTCATCAGGGCGCTAAGACCTACAAGCTTTACATCTTCTTCCTTCGCTCTTCGCACCACTTCCTCAATCGCCACATCTCTTCCCAGGTCTACCATTTCATAGCCATAGTTTTCCAAGATCAGTTTGACGATGTTTTTTCCCAGGTCATGGA
>CALFKA010000063.1 GCA_937880545.1 uncultured Clostridia bacterium
TTTTGACCTCGAAAGTTTCATCGTTACATTGTATCAAAACTGACAGTCTTATGAATGAAAAGTACATGGGAGACGCCCTCCTTCAGAAAACTGTCACTACAGACTTCCTGACCAAGAAGCGAGTCAAGAACAACGGTGTCCTTCCTCAGTACTACGTCGAAGACGACCATGAAGCGATTATTCCAAAAGATTTGTTCATGCAGGTCCAGGAAGAACTCGTCCGAAGGCGAAACGTCCACCGCTCCCCTTCCGGGAAAAAGCGAGTCTACTCTGGAAACAACTGCTTTTCCCAGATCGTCGTCTGTGGAGAATGCGGCGATCTCTACCGAAGAGTCCACTGGTACATCCACGGCAAAACCGCCATCGTCTGGCGCTGCATCAGCCGGCTTGATCCATCTTCTGCAAGCACCGTCTGCACAAACCGCACCATCAAGGAAGAATGGCTGAAGGACATCACCGTAAGAGCCTTCAATCAGATCCTTACCGGAAAAGATGAATTTCTGCATCAGCTTCAGGAAAACATGGTCAAAGCCATCCGGGAATCCGATCCATCCAGCGCGGAAGGCATCCAGTCAAGACTCGATGAACTGCAGACGGAGCTCATCAGAAAAGCAAACAGTAAAGAAGACTACGATGTCATTGCCGATGAAATCTTCCGCCTGCGAGAAGAAAAAGAAAGGGCCGATTCCACCGCCAGAAGCCAGGAAGGCCTGCAGAGCAGAATCACTGAGCTGCAAGACTTCTTGAAGAGCCAGCAGACCGACATCACCAGCTTCGACGAACGCATGGTCCGAAAGCTCATCCGTCAGATCACCATCTACGAGGACAGTGCCACGATCGAATTCAAGTCCGGTCTACAGATCACCATCAACGAATAAAAAGAGCAGGTGCCCCGTCTGGAGTGCCTGCTCTTTTTAATCAATACGCTGAAATTGTTAAATCCGATAGATCATATCTCCCGTATTCCATATACGCATAATTCCGAAGATCGGATCATTCTCCCCTTGCCATATCCAGCCCTGGAATGTTGTGTCATATCCAGAGTACCCTTCTGTAACGATTTCAAAGTCTGCATCAGGATATTTTGCGTTAAACTCAGCAAAAGATATCGATTCTCCGGTGAACGATTTTTCCCCATCATATCCATACGGCCTGTTAAACACCATGATGTCGCACTCTTCTATATCAGCTTTGGTAAACTCAATGATTCCCTGATACCATTTTTCTTCATCGTCGGTATATTGAAATATCCGATCTAACTTCAAAGTTAAAGTCGCTTTATTATATTCAATCTGTAGTATCCGACTATCATGTAAGCTGAAGGGAACATTACTTATCCTGTCTCTGATATAGTCCATGTATCTCTCCATATATCTTCCTGACATCCAACCCCTACCCTACATCCAATCACGAGCCGCAACCTGCCCGATTATTTAATCGCGACACACAACCCTGTAAAAAACGCCCTGGATAACTTCCCTATGTGCCGTTTTTTAGCCAGATTTTAGGGGCGCTGGATTTTTTTACAATTCCCGGAACCCGCTGATTTCAGCGGGTTCCGGGCTTGTCTTATTTTTTCTTCGTCATCAATGCTACCGTCTCAACGTGTGAAATTTAGGCTATTCCCATGAAATCATTGTATTTTCAACTGTTTGACAGCACTTTTCTTATTTTCTACATCCAACTTCACAACTCACATAAGTAGGCTATTTATGTCTTTTCGAACTGTATTTCGTGTTCTTCCTCTGTATTTCACCAGCCTCATTAACCGTTATATTGCTCCGTTTCTTCTTTTCTTCCTGCGCTCTGCGAAATACATCTTCCGTAATAATTGGCGGATGACTCTCTTTCATTTCAAACATCTGCCCTTCTGTCACCGAATCCATCAGACGGACAGTTCCTATATACTTCTCGTTTGAAAGGAGATTATCAATGGTTCTCTTGCTCCATTTTTCCTTTCCCCTTGGAGACGGGATCTGTTGTTCTGCAAGTTTCTTCTGTATTCCTACGATACTTGCTCCCTCATTGTACCAACGGAATATATCACGGACCACCTGTGCCTGTTCCGGCTCAATGACAAGATTCCCATCTGCATCCTTTTCATATCCATACAGTCGTTTTCGGTAATTTCCGGAACTTCCATTTAGCGCACGATTTCGAAGCCCCATCCGGATATTCATGCTTCTTGATTCGTTTTCAGATTGCGCAAAGGACTCCGCCACTGATATCAACAGTTCGTCATCCACTACATTGGTATCCAGACCATCCTCATCAAATATTACCCTTACACCCGCTGCTTTCAACCTGTGTATGGCTTCTAGGGTATCTACCGTATCTCTGCCAAAGCGGCTAATGCTTTTGGTTAGGATGACGGATATATGATGCGCTTCCGCTTCTTTTATCATCCGCTCAAACTCATGGCGTGGTGATTCACTTTTCGCAGAGGCAATATCAATAAAAGTATCCGTCAATCTCCATTGCTCAACATTGGCTACCGCATGAGTAAGCGCTGCAATCTGTGCTGCAAGACTATTAAGCTGATTTTTCTCATTGGTACTTACCCGGCAGTAGATACCAACATTCATCCCTGGCTCTGTTCTTTTCGCTGGAATGTACCATATTTTCGGATCCATATTATCACCTTCTTTTTGTGTAATATAGCCTAATTATACTCTAACATCTCAGCAATGTACAGTAGTCTATTATTCATTCAATTTTACGCAGAAACACTGTATATTGTGTATTGGTCCGCTCAAAATACTATATATTGCTTGACATCAATGCTACCGTCTCGACGTGATTGGTATGCGGGAACATATCGACCGGCTGTATTTTTTGTACCG
>CALFKA010000064.1 GCA_937880545.1 uncultured Clostridia bacterium
GATCTAGAAGGGGAGCATGACACCGAGCGAGTAGATAAACATATAGTAGCCACCCTGGAGCACCTGGCCTTGATAGACACTCAGGCCGATGATCGCTCCAAGGACCGGAGAAAAACAGGGAGACCAGGCAAAACTAAAGCTAAGTCCCAACAAGTAAGCACCTAGCAAATTGTTCTTTGAGGCTCCCTTGAAGCGGACATTTCTTCCCCGTTGCAGAAAGTCTATATGAAATAGCCCCATCTGCTGCAGTCCCAAAATAATCACCAGGATGCCCAGAGCTCTTAAAAGCCAGGGAAATTGTAGCTGCGCGCCAAAGAACCCTGCGCCAAAGCCCAGGGAAATAAAGACCGTGGAGAGGCCGGCGACAAAGGCCAGCGTTCTCCAGAGTGCGTGTGTGGAAAATTTTATGATTCCCCACTGGACGACCTTACCTTTTAGATCACTCCCGGCAAGGACACCCACATACACAGGTATCATCGGGATCGTACAGGGGGAAAAGAAAGAGAGCAGTCCTGCGACAAATACTCCACCCGTCAGCAGGTCCATCGGCATCTCCTTTCTCCTTATTCTTCATCATGGTGTCGCTTTTTCCTTGATAATGACATCGAGCTGAGGTACACGGAAACTGATACTGCTCGTCTCAGGCAACCCGTCGACCTTGATGTCGAGGAGGTAGTTGCCTGCTGTCTTCTCAGCATCTATGTAGAATTTCAGGTTTTCTGCTTTTATCGTATTGACGATGGCTCGGGTGTCGGTGACCATGACGAGGTTGAGAGGTTCCTGTGTTCCGAGCTGATAGTCAAGTGCGTCATCTTTTCCGCGGATTTCTATATCGGCGGTTTTGAAAGAGAACTGCTGGGTGATCAGCTGCTGGACATCAACTTGGATGATGACCGGATCTTGACCCACCCGCCGGATACCTTCCGGAAGTTCAAAAGTGGCATTGGTTGTAAACGGCGCGCTCCTTTCATCGAGCTGCACCGGCGTACTTATCTCCCGGATGGAAGAGAGCTTTTTCGTGTCACCATACAAACGGATCGTCTCAGGGACACTGGTGATACTTCCAAGTCGGTAGTTTTCCGCCACATGGCCGGAAGGGAGAATGTGGACAGGTACTTCTTTCGTCCCCATGATCGACAAGTCGACTTCGACAAACGGCGAAGCCAGAACAATCATCTCATTATCGACAGGATTGCCTTGTGAATCGAGGGGGGCAATATCAACGAACTCCACTTCGGACAACGTGCGCGAGGAGATATCAACTGTGCCACTCAACACGGCGATCGTCTTTAAGAGATTGGACGGTCCTTCTACGGCAATCGTCTCTTGGCGGGGCTGTAGACTTCCTAGCTCGTAGCCATCCGGAAGATCTCCCGTCGTTGTGACCTCTACTTCTTTCATCTGAGTCTCAACGGCGTCGAACTGCACCTTCAGGTAGTTCTGGGAGAGTTCTTTTACTGTGACGGTCGCATTCGCGAGACGGACATTGATGGGAACGGTAACCTGTCCCTTTCCCGTTGCATCGATATTTGCACTCAGAAAGATGTCCTGCTCCGTGAAGTTCATGACACTGGTCCAGTTCCCGTCGATGGTGACATCCACAAAATCTCCGGAGATACTCTCGACGATCAGTCCCCGGCTCTCTGCTATCTCTCGGCCGAAGATCGTGACGGGCAGATTGTCAAAGGTGCGCGTCTTTCTCGGATTCTGGTTCTCCATGACAAAAAACCAGCTGAGCAGAGCCAGTATCAGGCAGATGATCTTTGGGATGGTATTTCTCAAAAACATGTTTCTCAGTAATGTCTTCAGCTGTTTCATGATTTCCTCGCCATCATCTCACGAAGAAGTCCACTTTCCGCAGGATTGTAGAATTCCACCAATACCTCTTCGAGGCGCTCCGGCGTGATGAACCGCTCCAGTTCATTGTTACTGGCAACCGAGATGGTGCCTGTCTCTTCCGAGACGACAAGAATCAACGCGTCGCTGTTGGCGCTCATGCCGATGGCGGCGCGGTGACGCGTCCCCAGATCTCGCGATACCGTGCGATCATTACTTAAGGGAAGCAGACAGCCCGCAGCGAGGATGCGATCATTTCTTAGTACAATAGCGCCATCGTGAAGCGGCGTATTGGGAGTAAATATATTCTCTATGAGGGCGGACGTGATCTGTGAATCGATCAGTGTACCGGTTTCTATGATGTCATTGAGCCCTGTGTCTCCCTCCAATACGATCAGTGCGCCCGTCTTTGTAGAAGAGAGCGTCTGCATAGCCTTCAGGATCTCATCGATCTGACTCGGCCTCGTCGGCCGCTGGGATGACAAGAGAGATCTTGTAATGAAGGGATTTCTCCCAAGCAACTCAAGGGCTCGGCGGAGTTCCGGTTGGAAGAGAATGACCAGCGCCAGAGCAACCCAGGATACGATTGTCTCTAGAAAATAATTGACCATATGGAGTTGAGCGACGTAGCTGATACGCTGAATCAACAAAAAGAGAAGGGCTCCTTTAAGAATCTGAATCGCCCTTGTATAGGTGAAAAATGTATACAGCCTGTAGAATATAAAGGCCACGATTAATATGTCGATGACATCGGTGATCCCGATCTCACTCAGTATGGACAGCAGGTAATTCATGTTGCCTCCAAGCAAACACTACAGAAAAGCCCCTTACAAAGGAGCTTGTCACTTTCTGCATTAATTATAACATGATAGCAGGCTGAAAAGAAGGAAAAAGCAGGGCGCATGCCCTGCGATGAATTGATTGTGTCAATAGATTTCCCGCACACCTTCTACCATGTAGATGATTCGCTCACAGATATTGGTAATATGATCTCCCATTCTCTCTAGGTAGCGGCCTACCAGAATCAGTGGCACCACTTCTTCGACGGCGACACTTCCTGCGATAAGCTGGTTCAAGTAATCGAGATAGACTTCGTCGTAGCGTCTGTCAACTTCCATATCCATCAGGGCGGTCTCTCTCGCCTTCTGTGCGTCTTTTTCCACAAAAGCATCTATCGAGTGCTGCACCATGACTTGGAGAACCTTGCTTATTTCGTACAGCGGCTCGGAGTGGTGGGAAATATCTTTCGGGATCGTAATCTGCGTCTTGGCGATATTGGCTGCGTAGTCGCCGATGCGCTCCAGATCGGTGATGATCTTCAATGTCCCTGTGACGACACGCAGGTCGCTGGCAATGGGCTGCTCTAACGCGATCAAACTGACGCAACTCTTTTCCAGATCAAGCTCCAGGTGATCAATCGTAGCGTCTTTTTCAATCACTTCGATAGCTAGTTGATCATCGTTTGACATCAACGACTCCAGAGACTTTTCTATCGAATGTTCAACAGCCATCGCCATCTTTACAAGCCGGCGCTCAATGCGCTGCAGTCGGCTGTCCAGTTTCCCTCTCATTGTCTCTCTCCTATCCAAAACGCCCGGTGATGTAGCGTTCTGTCTCTTCATGTTCAGGGTTCTCAAAGAGCTTGCGCGTCTTGTCGAATTCTTTTATCTCTCCGAGCAGGAAAAATGCCGTCTCATCTGAGATGCGGCCGGCCTGCTGCATAGAGTGGGTGACAATCACGATCGTATAGTCCTGTTTGAGGCTCTCCATCAACTCTTCGATCTTGAGTGTGGCTATCGGATCGAGCGCGCTCGTCGGCTCATCCATCAGTAAGATATCCGGCTCCACCGCCAGAGCTCGGGCAATACACAGTCTCTGCTGCTGACCTCCGCTTAAGCCTAGAGCACTCTTTTTCAGACGATCTTTGGTCTCGTCCCACAAGGCGGCTCGCCTCAGACTGATCTCGACCAATTCATCCAAGTGGTTCCGTCTCTTAATCCCGTGCGCACGAGGACCATATGCCACATTGTCATAGATGCTCATGGGGAAAGGGTTTGGCGCTTGAAAGACCATCCCAACGCGCTTTCGAAGTTCAATAATATCATACCCTTTTGCATAGATATCTTGACCGTTGATTTCAACGCAGCCTTCAATTCGTACCCCATCTACGAGATCATTCATGCGGTTGAGCGTTTTTAGAAAGGGGCTTTTCCCGCAGCCGGAGGGGCCGATCGACGCGGTAACGGCATTGTTCTTTATGGAAATATTGACTTTTTTCAGTGCCTGAAAGTCTCCGTAAAAGAGATCCAGGTCGGTGACATTGATAATATCTTCTTTTGCCATCAGCGTCCTCCAACGGATAGTTTTTTCTCTAAGAAGCGCGTGAGGAAGTTAATGACAAGGATCGTCAGGATCAGCACGGTACCTGTGGCAAAGGCCATTTCAAAGCTGATACCTTCCTTCGCGAGAATATATAGATGAACGGACAGGGTCCGGCCACTGCTCATGACACTCTGTGGGAGTTTATAGTGTGTCCCCACAGGCAGGTAGATGGCGGCTGTCTCTCCGATAACCCGCCCCACACTGAGGAGAATTGCCGTGATGATGCCTGGAAGCGCACTGGGGACAACGACACGCACCAAGGTTCGAAGCTTTGTCGCGCCAAGTGCCAGACTTCCCTCCCGGTAGCTTCTGGGGACGGCTTTGATCGCCTCCTCCGTCGTGCGGATGATCGTCGGAAGGATCATGATACTCACGGTCGCAGCACCAGCCATAATCGAAAAGCCCATCTTTAAGGTTGTAACAAAAAACAGCATGCCGAAGAGGCCATAGATGATCGAGGGAATGCCGGAGAGACTCTCTGTCGCAAAGCGAATGACGCTTACGAGCTTTCCTTGTTTGGCATATTCGGTTAAATAGATGGCGCTAAAAATGCCGATCGGCGTGGCAATAAGAATACTCGTCGCAATGAGATACAGGGTGGTCACAATCATCGGGAAGATTCCTCCCGTGTTGTCAGGATTATAGTCTTGCGTTAAAAAGCCCAGACTCAGATGAGGAAGCCCTTTTAGTACGACGAAAGTAATCAGCCAGACAAGCACCCCCACACATAAAAAGGCGCTAAAATAGATGATCGCTTTGATGATATTATCTTTCGTGTTTCTACTCATTTTGTCTGTCTCTCTCTCGTCAAGCGCAAAAGAATCAAGTTCAGAAGCATAATAAAGATGAGGAGGATAACCCCTGTGGCAAAGAGCATCTTTTGATGCAGGCCTGCCGCATAGCTCATCTCAAGAGCAATATTAGCGGTCAGTGTTCGTCCTCTATCAAGAATGGATGTAGGCATCTTGATGCTGTTACCCATGACCAAGATGACTGCCATGGTCTCCCCTACTGCCCTGCCGATCCCAAGGACGACTCCCGAGAGAATGCCGGATCGCGCCGCAGGAATCATGACCTGAAAAACGGCTTGAATATGACTCGCCCCAAGCGCAAGAGCTCCCTCTTTGTAGGAGCGAGGAACCGCCCGAATGGACGTCTCTGTAATAGTAATGATGGTGGGAAGAATCATGACACTTAAGATGATGATCGCCGCCAGCATCGAGTCTCCCCCATTTCCGAAGATGGAATGGAGAATCGGAACAATGACAAGAAGCCCGAAGAAACCATAGATGACAGAGGGTATACCTGCCAACAGTTCAATGGCCGGACGCACGATCTTACTCAGCCACTCCGGTGCCACCTCTGCGAGGAACACGGCGGTCAGGATGCCGATGGGCACACCGACGAGAATCGCCCCTACGGTGACCCCCAAACTTCCCACAATCATTGGCAGGATCCCGAAAAGATCTCTCGTCGGTCTCCACTCCACTCCACCCAGGAAGTGCTGCCATCCTACTTCCAGTATCGCAGGAGCCCCGGCATAGATAATGTAGCCGAGAATCATCAGCAGGGCGACGATCGCCAGGATTGATGATAAGCGGAATATATTTTCGAAAATGACGCCGGTAATCCGGCCTTTTTCCATATGTCTTTCTTGCATTCTCAGTTGCCTCCAGATCTCATCTTAACTTCTGCATTTTATCTTGGTATTGTTTCCATGTTAAGTTTTAGTTAAGAAAAAAACGCCCTGCAAAAGGGCGTCTGAAAGGGGAGGACCTACTGAAGAATCAGGTGCTGATCTTCAATAATTTTCTTTGCAGCGTCGGTCTTGAAGTATTCATAGAAGGCGGCGACGGCTTCGTCTTTATCGCCTTTGGTGAGGAGCAGGAAGGGACGGGACACTTTGTAGGAACCATTCTTGATGTTTTCCGGTGTTCCTTCGACGCCATCCACTTTGAGCTCCTGGACACTTTCGTCGAGATAGGACAGGGACAGGTAGCCGATGGAGTCTTCTTTGGAAGCAACTTGGGCTTTGACGGCTCCGTTGCCTTCTGCGATGACCGCATCATCTGTGACGAGGACGTCTTTGTCGAGTTTCATCAGTTCTTCAAACGCACCGCGGGTGCCGGATCCTTCTTCACGGGATACGACGATGATGGCTGCGTCTTTTCCGCCTACTTCGCTCCAGTTGGTGATTTCACCGGCGAAGATTTTCTGAATCTGCTCGCTTGTAAGATCTTTCACTTCATTGGTGGGATGAGCGATGACGGCGATACCATCAAATCCGAGGACATACTCATCCAGGCCGAAGCCTTTTTCTTCTTCTTTGAGTTCACGTGAGCTCATGCCGATGTTTCCGGTTCCATCTTCTGCTGCTTTGACGCCTGCGGACGAGCCGACACTCTGCACTTCAATGTCGACACCGGGCTCTACATTGGCCATAAAGTCGGCAGCGAGTTTTTCAATCGTCGGGGAAACGGATGTTGAACCTACGACGACGATCTTGCCTTTAATGCCTTCCTCAGCCGGAGCGGGAGTCTCCGCAGGGGTGGGGGTTTCCGCTTGAGCGGGAGTTTCTGCCGGGGCAGGTTCCTGTGCGGGTGGGGCCGGAGTTTCAGCCGGCTTGCCGCAAGCAAACGCCAGAACGGCAACCAGTAGCAGAGCTAAAAGCACTGTATATTTCTTTGACATTTTTTCTCCTTTTCATATCTGAAGTCAAAGGTATCGTATCAGTTCATGATTAAGAGAACGTTTTTCTTTTGTTAATTCCGAGTAAACTCTGCCAACGGGAACGT
>CALFKA010000065.1 GCA_937880545.1 uncultured Clostridia bacterium
TCTTTATTGCTCTCGCTAGCTTGACGGGAGCACCATAGGTGGTTTGACCACCTTCGGGGTCAGTCAAAAGCGGAAACCAAGTCAGTTTTTCAAGACCAATAGGCTTCCCGATATATCCAGACATATTTTTTCCTTTCACCTCAAAACGTGCGTTTCAAGGATTAATTGATAGTATTTTGTTTCTTCGTCATAGTGGAGGAGCACATCATCCGTAGGCACTTTACGAGACTCCAAGAGTTCTTGGATGTCATAGATAAGACGATCTTTCGGATTGGTCGTAAATCGAGTGATCGTGACTTGCACGACTCGATCCTCTGGCATGTCGTCCGTCATCTCAGTGCTTTCGGTGTGCGGGAACCATAGGGTGTAATTTTCATCGGATCCGTTCCAGAAATACTTTTTAAGCTTCGGATCCTTTGTCAGCAGGAGCTGTTTCAGTTGCTCTTGGTTGATCATCTTAGGCTCCTGTCTCGTAGGCTTTTGCGAGACGCTCGAGCGAGAGATCCATGACCGGAGGCGCTGCTCCCTCGATGTATTGGAGCTGCCGGATCTCGTACTGATCTGGCTGATCGCCCAAGAGGACAATGTCGCCATCTCGGATGGATCGGTTCTCCGGCACCCGAAGCATCAAGGAGATCTTCGTATCTCGTGAAAGAGCATTCCAGAATCTGCGCTCACCAACTGTGCGCTCATGGTATCTAACGCCAGACCATTTGATGACCAGCCCCTGCTCAGGAGCTTCTCCCGGATCAGAAACATCGGCGACAGCATAGATGAAAAGCACCCCATCATTAAACGTCTGAATTGGCTTTGTCATACGCAATCACCTCCTGCTCCAGCTGGAAGCTTTGGAGTTCCGGCAGATAATCAGTGACAAAGGAGTCGAGCGATTTTGCGTAAACATAAAGACAGTACTCCAAAAGAAGTTCTGTCTCTTTTGAGTCTTCTTTAAAATCAAGCTCGTTCCCAGAAGCCAAGCGGGACAGATAAGTCTTTCCTCGCTTGATCATCCCCTGGAGCTTCTGATCCAGCAGATCATCTGCAGTCCATGTGATGTCGAGATGATTTTTTAAAATCTGCAGCAGCTGATCATCCGTCATGGTTCACCTCATTTTTTCTTGCGCGGAGCTGGCTTCTTTTTCGTCTCAGGCTTTTCTGCAGCTTTCGCCTCAACTTTCTCAATCAAAGGTCTGCCCAGCCTGTTCTCAGATCCGCTGAGCTCAGCGAGCCGCTCCGAAGAAGGAAGAGGAGCTCCCTCTCTGGGGAACTCCTCGCCGACTTTGTATGGACGCCATCCGTCCTGGATGTCTTTAAAAGGGTAGATCACTCTAAACATGGCTTACCCCTTTCTTACGCTCCCCCGCCAACATCATTCACCGGCAAGACAAGCGGCTTAAGGCCAGAGATGTCGAGCACCTCGAAAGATGTGTTGTCGAGTGGGAAGCCGTTGCCCAGGAGGCGCGTCTTGTAGGTCCTCGCGTCTTCAAGAAACTTA
This sequence comes from uncultured Clostridia bacterium, assembly GCA_937880545.1. Lineage (GTDB taxonomy): Bacteria > Bacillota > Clostridia > Peptostreptococcales > Acidaminobacteraceae > DUVM01. The sequence goes on from CALFKA010000065.1 coordinate 1,496, forward strand.
AAGTCATCGGAATGCTCGATTTTTCCGGACGCCTCTGTACCAATTCCCATGAAGTAGCGATCAGCAAGGCCGAGAATCGCTTTTCCTGCTCCAACTGCTACAGATTGGATGACCGTTGTCGGGTAAGGGAAAATGTCTTTCTGGTATCCGCCGGGAACCAACATGGTCGTGGCCGGCATTACCTTTGTGAGGAAGTCAACAGGGTTGACAATCAAGACAACTTGACCAAGCTTGCGCTGGGCACCATTACGATCAACAGCCAGCTTCGCAAGCTCTGCGCCATAAGCTTCAGGGGCAAAACTTGTGACAGCAACAGCTGTTTTTTCTGTGTACCCGGTGCCGGGCGTAAACACGGCTAGGTCTCGAGACATACCTACGGGCTGATCAACGCCAGTCCCATTGATGATGCCTTCTTCAAGGCCAAAGGCAATGGCTTCTTTGAGGATGGCGCGCACATAAGCGTCAAGCCACTCAGGACCGACTTCAAGCATAGACTTGCAGACCGGGATCCAGGCGGAGAGTTTCGCAAAGGTCAGCGAGATGACATCGATGTCGCCCTCGAGCTCTTTCGTGATCTCGTCACACAGCTTGCCCCAGACGGCCAACTGCTTCGATCCACGGTTGACAACGAATTCCGTCATGGCGGTCGTATTCTGAAATTTGATAACCTCCAAGAGCTGATGCTCATGGACAACCTCATCCATCACGCTGTCAATGACAGTACGCGGAAGCGCTTTGTCTAGATTCGTAACCGCCTGCTTCGGATTGGAATCTTTCGCGGCCTCGATAAAGGCCATGTAGTATTCTCTTTCCTCGCTCGTCAGTTGTCGAGCACCGCGAGCCTGGAGAATAGAAGTATCCTGGGCATTCATGCGCCCAGCAATGTCCTGTTGAGCCTGCTCGAGCACTTCATCCCGAATCGACTCAGTAAGAGCAAGGAATGCTTCCGCAGCCTTCTCTTCATTTCCGGCGTTAATCGCCTGCTGAATGTTGTCCACCATCGTGGATCTATCTTCGTTAAACGGCATTTTGTTTCTCCTTTTTAATTTTTTGGTACTGGCGAACAAATTCGCCGAGGTTCATTCCGACAGGATCTTGAGCCTCTTCAGAAGGCGCGATGTCCTCTTTCGGCTCAGTGTCTATTGGCGGCGTTGCCTGTGCAGGCACCGCTTGATGTATCAGCTGATTCAGCTGAGCAATTTGCTTGGGTTGTTCAGAGATGATTTCATCGGCAAGTCCGATCTCGATGCAGTCTTTTGCTGTCAGCCAGCTTTCGGCCTCCATCAACTCGATCAGTCTCTCTTCGGTGATTTTGTCGCCGATCTTTTCAAGATAAGCTTGGCGATTGCCCTCCATCATCTTATCGAGAGTGTCCGCAATTTGGCGCAGTTCTTTTGCGTTTCCAGCGGCAAAGATCCACATGTTGTGCAGCATCTGCATCGAGGACGAGAACATCCGGACTTCATCACA
>CALFKA010000066.1 GCA_937880545.1 uncultured Clostridia bacterium
GCCGATATCGTGCTTCACGACGCAGAAGAGCTGGATCAGCTGAGCTATCATTTTGGAGTCAACAAAGTCGACACGGTCATTAGAAAGGGAAGGATGGTCTATGAGAAGGGAAGAAGTTACTTACGCTGACTACACCCTGAACCGATTCTTTCAAGAACTCTCCTCGGGAAGATTTGCGCCGGGAGGAGGATGTGTGACCGCTTTGGTGGGAGCGCTCAGCAGCGCTCTCATCGAGATGATCGCCAACCTTACTGTCGACAAAGAGCGCTACGCCTCTGTTGCAGAAGAGATGAAGATGGTCCGTACGGAGGTCAGTCTCCTCCGTGAAGACCTCGTCAACTTTATCGATGACGACGCCCGGAGCTTTCAGCTCGTCATGGACGCTTACAAGCTACCGGGCGAGACAGAAGAGCAAAAGCAGCGCAGAAAAACTGAGGTAGAGAGAGCGCTATATAATGCCTCTCTCATACCTCTCAATATTGCCCGAAAATGCCTGGAGACCTTTGCTTTTGTCGACGTTGTCCTGAAACGCGGCAATGTTAATGCATCAAGTGATGCCAAGGTCGCTGCCGTTCTTCTGCGAAGCGCCATCTATGGCGCCATCTACAATGTGCAGACGAACATAGAGAAACTGGCAGACAGCTCACTTGTTTTAGAACTGTCTTCTGAGATTCAGGACATCCTGTTGCGCGCAGACGAATTTGAACGCAGAGCCATACATCATAAAGTGATAAGGAGTGACGCATGATAAGAATAGTAGGTGACAGCAGTCTGGATCTCAATGAAGATCTGCACCAGGGAGAATTCGTCCCCAAGGTACCCTTTCGCATCAACCTCGATGGTGTTGAGTGGCGCGACACACCGGATGTGGATCTCGAAAAGTTCCGACAGGCGATGGGTGCAGCAAGACAATTTCAGACAGCCTGCGGATCGCCTCAGGAGTTCTATGAAACCTTTGAAGGAGAAGGAGATGTCTTTGCCATCACCATCACCTCCAAGCTCTCCGGCTCCTACAATGCCGCAGTCCTGGGAAAACAACTCTATGAACAAGATCACCCGGATAAGAAGATTCACATTGTCGACTCTCTGAGTGCTTCCACGGGACTTGTCCTTGTGTATATAAAACTCAAAGAACTCATCAATACCGGCATCTCTTTTGAGGAAATCCGGGACGAGATCGAGAGCTTTGTTGCCAATATGCGCACGTTTTTCATTTCACAGAGTCTTGAGAACCTACGAAAAGCCGGAAGGTTAAGCAATATCAAAGCGCTGATGGGAAGACTCCTTCGCGTTATCCCTATTATGGGGGCTACCGATGGTGTTATCGAACCCTTCGCCACCGCCCGAGGCAAGCAGAAAGCCTTTGAAAAGCTCGTTGACTTAATCGAAGAGGCGGCAGGAGGTGTCACGGAGAGAGTCTTGGCCATTTCTCACGCCAATAATCTCGAAGACGCCCTGACGATCAAAGAAGCTATCCTCAAACGCATTCATTTCAAGGCGATTCACATCATTCCGATGGGTGCATTGAACACTTTGTATGCAGACAATAAGGGGATCATCATCTCCTTTTAGTAAATACAATTTTTCATTCTTAAGGCTTTGGAGGCACACATGTATAAACATCTATTTATTCCGGGACCTATTGATGTCCGGGAAGCTGTTTTGGAGCGCATGGCCACCCCGATGATTGGCCATCGCAGCAAAGAAATGACAGTTCTTCAGCAGCGCATCTCCAAAAAAATCCAGACCCTGATGGGCACAGAGAACGTCATCGTCCTCTACACCTCTTCGGGCTCAGGCATTATGGAGTCCGCCATCAGAAGTGTGACCAGAAAGAAGGCGGCTGTCTTTTCTGTAGGTGCTTTTGGCGACCGCTGGTATGAGATGGCTGTGACAAACCGCGTGCCGGCTGATCTTTTTCAGAGTGAGCCGGGCGAACCGACGACCCCGGAAATGGTCGACGAAGTACTCGCCACTGGTGAATATGATGTCGTTACTGTCACGCACAATGAGACCAGCAGCGGTATCGTCAATCCTGTAGGAGCGATTGGTGAAGTCATCAAAAAATACCCGGATGTCCTCTTTCTTGTCGATGCCGTCAGCTCCTTAGGGGGCGACTGGATCCCTGTCGATGAATGGGGGATCGACATCTGTATCACCTCCACTCAGAAGTGCATCGGTGTACCTCCGGGTATGAGCTTTGCCTCTGTTTCCGAGAGGGCGTATCAGGCGGCGCTGCAAGTGGAGTACCGCGGCTTCTACCTAGATCTCGTAAAGATCTACGAGATGGCGAAAGCCAAAGCGCAGTATCCCTCCACCCCCAGTCTTTCACATATGTATGCTCTGGACTATCAGCTTGAGTACATTCTCCACACAGAAGGACTCGAAAACCGCTTCGCAAGACATGCAAGGATGGCAAAAAAAGTACAGAAATGGGCGCTGAGACACTTCGGGCTCTTTGCAAAAGAGGGATATCGCTCGAATACCGTAACTTGTGTACAGAACACGAGAGGCATCGATGTCGCAGACCTGAATGCAAAACTTGCCCCGTTGGGTTTTGTGATTTCCGATGGCTATGGGAAATATAAGTCGAAGACTTTCCGTATCTCTCACATGGGAGACACGCAGGACCTTCTCCTCGACGAACTCCTCGCCAACATTGACAACATCCTCGGATTATAGGAGAGCTCATGATCATACTTGCCAATGACGGCATTGAAGTTAGCGCCAAAATAGCGCTTGAAAACCTCGGCTACACCGTCGACACAAAAAAATATATAGGAAATGATCTACACCAACGACTGAAAGAAGTCGATGTGCTCATCGTTCGCTCTTCCACCACAGTGGGAAGAGAAGAGCTTGATGCGGGTAAAGAAGGGAAGTTGAAACTTGTTATCCGCGCAGGGGTTGGAATGGACAATATCGACAGACTCTACGCAAGAGAAGTCGGCATCGTCACAACCAATACGCCTGCCGCCAGTGCAGATGCTGTCGCCGAACTGACGCTCGCACATATGATTTCTCTGAGCCGTTACCTGCATATTTCCAATGTCTCCATGCGTGCGCATAAATGGCTAAAAAAGGAGTATCAGGGAAGAGAGATCGGCGGAAAGACATTGGGCATTATTGGCATCGGAAATATTGGCCATGCCGTGGGAGAAAAAGCAGCCGCTCTGGGTATGAAAGTCATCTACACAAATCGCCAGGGGGATCTCGGTAAGGCCGTTCCGTTTGCTGAGTACCGCACCATGGAGGATCTGCTTCGAGAGAGTGACTACGTAAGTGTTCACGCACCAAAGAGCGGGGGCAAGCCCCTCATCGGAGAAGCGGAGTTCGCCCTGATGAAGGACGGTGCCTATCTGATCAACCTCGCCCGCGGAGGAGTCGTCGATGAAAATGCGCTTCTCAAAGCGCTGGACTCAGGCAAACTGGCCGGCGCCGGACTCGATGTGTTCTCAGTAGAGCCGATGCAGGATGAGCGGATTCTGAGTCATGAGAAGATCTCCATGACTCCCCATCTGGGAGCCTCCACAGTAGAGGCGCAGATGCGCATTGGAGAAAATATTGTGCAGATAGTAAAGGAGTTTTTTAATGGTTGAGATTCTTCCGTTTGCTGCCCTACGTCCCTCTTTTGAGGATGCCGCAGATGTAGCGAGCCTTCCCTATGATGTCATGAACCGTCAGGAAGCTCTGGAGATGGCAGAAGAAAACCCCAAGAGTTTTCTCCGGATTGTCAGGAGTGAGATTGAGCTTCCGGGCGTCGATGCCTACGATAATAAGGTATATCAGAAAGCGAGAGAAAACCTCCTGCGCTTTGAGGAAGAAGGAATCCTCAAACAGGATGAGCGCCCGCACCTCTATGTCTATTCTCTTACCATGGACGGAAGAACCCAAAGAGGTCTTGTTGCGCTGACTTCTGTTGATGAATACCTGGAAGGTAGCATCAAAAAGCACGAATTTACAAGAGAAGAAAAAGAAATAGACCGCATCAAACACTTCGATACAGTCAATGCCCATACAGAACCGGTCTTTCTCGCCTACCGAAGAAATGAGAGAGTCAAAGCGCTTCTCGATGAGATCTGCAAGGGAGAACCTACCGCAAACTTCACCTCTGAAGATGGGATTACACATACCTGTTTTATCGTAGATGATGAAAAAGAAAGCGAACTAATCCGACTGTTCTCCGAGATGGAGGCGCTCTACATTGCCGATGGGCATCATAGAACAGCTTCTGCCGCCAAAGTGGCGGAGAAGCGAAGAAGAGAGTGCACCTTCTGCTCTGGAGAAGAAGAGTTCAACTTCTTCTTGTCAGTTCTCTTTGATGAAGATGAGCTGAAGATCCTTGATTACAACCGAGTCGTTAAAGACTTGAGCGGTCTCAGCAAAGAAGAGTTCTTAAGAAAAGTCAGGGAAACATTTGATCTAAAAGAACAAGACAGTGCGGTGCGTCCAAAAGAAAAGGGCACCTTCGGGATGTACCTCGATGGAGAGTGGTATCTTTTGACAATCAAAGAAGAGCTTTTAGAGGGGAGATCGGAAGAGCGTCGTGTAGGGAAAGAGTGTAGA
>CALFKA010000067.1 GCA_937880545.1 uncultured Clostridia bacterium
ACCATACCTACTCGTAGCTGATTGAGGCAGGATGGACGGCAAAAGGGGCTTGTGGTTGTAATGGAAGTAGGCAAACGAAAGACCCCGCAGCGGATCGGACATAATATGGAGAATCATTTACGAGGAGAAAAGAAGTTTGTTTTTCGAAGACCAGCTTTATTTCAAACTCTGCATTCACAGGAAATGGCACCCGAGCCATGATTGTGTGTTATTTTTGTCAACAAGTTTAAATATCGTTGACATATTTCGCTTGACAATCTATTATTTAACTACCAGGACAAAACAGCTATTTATACATCATTTTCTTCACAACATCGAGGATTTACTAACCCGGCAATATTGCATCTCGCCGTTAAGGAGGCTGTGACATGAGCAGATTGCAGATGGTTACGAAAGACGGAGTACAGCAGACAGTTGACACTATGTATAAAGACCTCGAGCGGCGCATTCTCGCCTCCCCGCCTGGATTGTGCCCCATCGACCTGTCGGTTTCCTTTCTGAAAATGGCACATTCCCAGACTTGTGGGAAATGTGTTCCCTGCCGCGTAGGTCTGGGACAGTTGATGATGCTGATGGAGGATGTGCTGGAAGGTAGAGCCACGCTGAGCACCCTCGATCTTATTGAGAAGACGGCCAGAAGTATTTACTTTACGGCAGACTGTGCAATCGGCTATGAAGCCGCCCATATGGTACTCAATGGCATCCAGGGATTCAGGGATGACTATCATGAACATATTCTTAAAGACCGCTGTACTTTCGGTCTGTATCAGCCAGTGCCCTGTGTCAGCCTTTGTCCGGCGGGCGTCGATGTTCCCGGTTATATCGCCCTGATCTCTGAGGGAAGGTATGATGATGCCATCCGCTTGATCCGAAAAGACAACCCGATGCCTCTCACGTGCGCCTATGTCTGTGAGCACCCCTGCGAGGCGCGTTGCCGAAGAAATATGATCGACGACTCGGTCAATATCAGGGGACTGAAAAAATATGCGGTAGACCATGCCGGAGACGTGCCACTGCCTGAACCGGGACCGAGCACAGGAAAAAAAGTTGCCATAGTAGGGGGAGGTCCGAGCGGACTTTCCGCCGCATATTACCTCACTCTCATGGGACACAGTGTGGAGATTTTCGAGCAAAAGAACCATCTCGGAGGTATGCTCCGCTATGGAATTCCTAACTACAGACTGCCAAGAACTCTTCTTCAGGAAGAAATAGATCAGATGCTTTCCGGAGGCGTCAAGGTTCACCTGGGCGTCACCATCGGAAAAGACATTTCGATCTTGAGCCTGAGGGAGAAGTACGATAGCGTCTACATTGCCATTGGAGCCAACACCGATAAGAAACTTAATATTGAAGGAGAAAGTGCTATCGGCGTCTACTCTGCCGTCGATGTTTTACGTGAGATCGGTGATGAGCACTACCCGGATATCGGTGGGAAAACCGTTCTTGTACTGGGTGGAGGAAATGTGGCCATGGACGTAGCCCGCAGTGCCATCCGCCTCGGAGCGAAAGAGTCGAACATCATCTACCGAAGAAGAAAAGAAGATATGCCTGCCCAGAAGAAGGAGATTGAGGACGCTGTGGCAGAGGGCTGCTCTATCTACGAACTGATGGATCCCCTGCGGATAGAGACGGACGAGGAGGGAAAGGTCGCAGCCCTATGGGTACAACCCCAGATCATCAGCAAAGTTTCCGGTGCCAGACCGGCTCCGACTGCAGCCAAGGTATTGCCCATCCGTCTTGAAGCGGACATTATCGTCATCGCCATTGGGCAGGATATTGAGACATGGGACTTTGAAAAAGACGGAATACCCGTGCGAAGAGGCATGATCGATGCGCTTAGTACGGCAGATGTCAAGGACATCCCCGGTGTCTTCGCAGGAGGTGACTGCATCTCCGGTCCCGCCACTGTCATTCAAGCCATCGCCGCAGGGAAAGTCGCTGCTGCAAATATTGACAATTACCTCGGCTTCTATCATGTGATCGATTCGAGTGTGAAAATTCCCGAACCCAATCTTTCGGATCGAATTCCCTGTGGAAGGGTCACACTATCTGAGCGTCTTAGCTCGGAACGCATTCACGATTTTCATCTGGTAGAGCACGGTATGAGCGATGAAGAGGCCATGCAGGAGTCCAGGAGATGCCTGCGATGTGATCACTTCGGCTTTGGCGTATTCAAAGGAGGGAGGACGGAGCAATGGTAAACCTCATTATCGACAATCACCCGGTGCAGGTACCCGAAGGCACGACCATCCTCGATGCTGCCAAAACCTGTTACATTGACATTCCCAATCTCTGCTACTTCAAAGATCTCAACGAGATCGGCGCCTGTCGTGTCTGCTCCATCGAAATCGAAGGAAAAGAGCGCTTGGTCCCCGCCTGTAACAATGTCGTCGAAGAGGGCATGAAGGTCACCACCAACAGCGCCAAAGTGCGAGAGGCGCGAAGAAGCAATGTCGAATTGATTCTATCTCAGCACGATACCAATTGTGCCATCTGTGTTCGCAGTGGTAACTGCTCTCTTCAGTCGATCGCCAACGACCTGGGAATCATCAAAGATACATATGAGAAAAGACTCCCTCACGCCCAGTGGAGTGACGGCTTCCCTCTGGTAAGAAATTACGAGAAGTGCATCAAGTGCATGCGCTGTATCCAAGTATGCGACAAAGTGCAAGATCTGCATGTCTGGGACATTACCAGTACGGGTTCGAGAACTCACGTGGATGTGTCGAGAAATCGAAGGATTGAAGAATCCGACTGCGCGATCTGCGGTCAGTGCATTACGCATTGTCCTACGGGAGCTCTGAGAGAAAGAGACGATACGGACAAAGTGTTTGCAGCCCTTGCTGATCCGGAGATGATCACCGTCGTTCAGATTGCTCCGGCCATCCGTGCAGCCTGGGGTGAGCACTTTGGTCTCTCGAGAGAATTCGCCACTGTGAAACGGCTTGCCAGTGCTCTTCGCCGCATCGGCTTTGACTATATCTTCGACACCAACTTCACAGCGGACTTGACTATTATGGAAGAGGGAAGTGAGTTCCTCGAGAGGCTCAAGAACAAAGAGAATGAGACATTCCCAATGTTCACCTCCTGCTGTCCGGGATGGATCCGCTTTGTCAAAAGCCAGTATCCGGAGCTTCTGCCCCAGATCTCTACGGCAAAATCCCCTCAGCAGATGTTTGGCGCCGTCACGAAGAGTTACTACGCGCAGCTTCTCAATGTCGATCCGCATAAAATCTTCTCGGTCTCCATCATGCCCTGTATCGCAAAGAAGTACGAAGCGGGAGTCTCCGTCATGAACTCCGCCGGTGCGGGACAGGACGTCGATTTGGTGCTTACGACCCGAGAAGTCGAGCGTCTCATTAAAGCGGAACGCATCGATATCCGTCATCTTCCTGAAGAAGAGCTGGATATGCCGCTGGGCGTCGGGACAGGAGCCGCCGTTATCTTCGGGGCAACAGGTGGCGTCATGGAGGCTGCTCTTCGAAGCGCCTACTTCCTCGTGACGGGAGAGAATCCGGATCCCGATCACTTTAAGGACGTACGCGGCAGAGAAGGATGGAAAGAGTCTACCTTCCATCTTGCCGGAACCGATCTGAAAGTCGCTGTCGCCAGTGGACTAGGAAACACGAGAAAGCTCATCGAAGCGATCCGCTCAGGCAAAGCCGATTACCACTTTGTGGAAATTATGGCCTGTCCGGGCGGATGTGCCGGGGGAGGGGGTCAGCCGATTTTTGAAGGTGAGGAGCTTGCAGAAGAACGATCCGAGGTCCTCTATGGCCTCGACAAGATTGCAGATCTGCGCTTCTCTCACGAGAACCCGAGTGTCCTCAAATGCTATCAAGACTACTTTGGAAGTCCGCTTTCGCATAAATCTCATGAACTTCTCCACACGCATCACGCAGACTGGGAATTAAATCCTCTTAAAGGCCATATCCCGGAATAACCTATCTTCTCACTCAAAAGGTCGGCGACGCCGACCTCTTTTGTTACGCACAATATTGCATCATTCTATTGCATATGCTCATTCATAAGTAATGAGTAAGGTAGCGTAGAGCATTCACGCTAGGTATGGGATGTGAAGCGGTGAAAGGCAGAGCAGCTCATGAGAGAAGAAAACTCTCGCCCCTCGTCCCGGCAGATGTCGACAATAACACCACTAACAGTTAGTATTAGAGTAAGATCAGTACAAACTTACGCAAAGAAAGGAGAGATGAGTGCTCTTTAGACTCATCATTTAAGAAGAAATGGACCATCATACGCATTCCCATGAAGAGACGAAAGCAGTTCTCAATCGCCTTTCCAGAGCAGCCGGTCATCTCGAAAGTGTCCGCAGAATGGTGGAAAGTGGCAGAGACTGTTCCGAGGTACTTATTCAACTCTCTGCTGTGATTGCTGCTCTTAACAATACTGGCAAAGTCATTCTTAAGGACCACCTTAATCACTGCATAATTCATGCGGCAGAACAAGGAGATCAAGAGGCGATTGATAACCTTTCAAAAGCCATCGATAGTTTTATTAAATAACCCCATCCAGAGGAAAGCGAAAAATCCCCATTTTTGGGG
>CALFKA010000068.1 GCA_937880545.1 uncultured Clostridia bacterium
GTAACCTGCGTGCAAGCATCCTCGGAAGAGGCTCCATCAACTCAGGCAGTCTTTTAGCTGATGGGAGTGTGCTGGTCTTCTACAGTGACAATAAGCGCGCCCAGCTTTTTGAAAATGACCTCTATCCTGCTGCGGTCATCGAAGTCGAAAATGCGACGATCACCAGCGCCGACTATTCGCTCAAAAACAATATGATTGCGGTATTGGCTCTCCGAGAAGTTAGGGGAGATCTCAGGAGCATTCTGCTTTTGTATTCCTTTGAAGGGCGTTTTCTCGATGAATACTCCCTTTCAGAACTGGTCCTTGGAGCCTATCTCTGGGACAATGGCATTGTCCTCGTCTACCGCGACGGCATCCAAAATCTCGGTCTTGATCTCCAAAAGGAAGGGGATTTCTATCCTCTTGACCGCGTCATATCCGTGCGAAAACAGGACAGAAGTCTCTTTATCACCTCCGGGTTCACAAACCCTCTTGAAGGAAGCGGGCAGGTCCGCCTGATCCGCTATTCGTTGACTGCAAAAGGTGAAGAGTTTTCCGTGAAAATCAAAGAAAACTATGATAACATATACTCTAGGTCGGGACTTGTGCTTGCCTATTATAAGAATGTTTTGGATTTATACAGCGGAACCGGGGAACTGCTGCTGAGTGAGACGTTTAACTTCCCCATCAAGAAAGCCAATCTTCTCGACGAAGAAAACTTGGCTGTCTTTGACGGTGAACGCCTGATGCTCATGAAGATTCAATACTAATTAGGGGAAATTATGAATATTACGGACTTGCTTATCTTAGCTCTAATCGCAGTGACACTGCTGCTGGCCTACCGAAAGAACCTCTTTCGAAACTTTTTTGACTTTATAAGCCTGGGGGGCGCCCTTTTTGTGGGATTTCGCTACTTCGGTGAATTTGCCGTACGAGTGGAGAAGCTGCCCGGCGTCTCACATCTTTTGGATTTCCTGCGTAACTCCCTCTTCTCCAAGCTCGATACTTTGGATGAGGAAGCGCAGTTCACCTTGCAGGAACTGAAGAATCTTAAGATGAGTGATGAGTTCAATTACTTTTTCGAACAGGGAAGCTTCTTTAAGGAAAAAGACCAGATCGTGTTCAGTGAACTGAGTCTTGGTCTTGTCAGCAATGTCTTGGCCATCATTCTTCTAGTTGTCGGCACGTTGATTATCGTGCGCCTTTTGAGTGCAGTCTTTGAAAACTCTCACCGTATGGCGGGACTGACGAGTGTGGACCGGCTGGGGGGACTGGTGTTTTCCTTCCTGAAAGCTATGATTTATGCAGCCGTCATCGTCGTAGTCGCAAAGAATATTGCCATGTTCTTCAACTCCGGTCTGCTCTATGACATTTATCATGAATCCTCCTTTGCTGCTTTCTTCTATGAAAATGGGGGGATTTTGACGAAGTTCTTTACACCAAAATGAAATTAGAAGTGGGCGACCGCATCCAGACGAAGAAAACGCATCCGTGCGGCGGAGCGGAGTTTGAGATCACGAGGAAGGGCGCAGATATCCGAATGCGCTGCCTGACGTGCAATAAAGAGATCTGGATTGAACGCATCAAATTGGAAAAACGTATTAAAAAGATCAATGGAGAAAGACCGGTGTAATTTCGGTCTTTTTGTTTAGGAGAGTCATGCCATATAATTATCTCTTTTGGATTATCCCGCTGGTCATCATTCTGGGTACTTTTGCCTATATTACGCAGAAGATCCGCTATTTTTCCCGCCAGCTTTTTGGCACCAACAGCCTCATAGAAGGGTTGCGACAGGAAAAACTGGCACAATCCAACACGCCCAGGAGTCTCAACTCCATGGAGCCTGTCTATCTTCCGATGATTAAAAAAGATTTTCCCGGTCTCAACATCGACGAACTGAAAAAGAAGGCGGAGAGAGTGTTGCAGTCTTCTCTTCAAGCCATCTCTTCTCAGAAGGTCGATCTCCTTTCTGCGGAGGTGCCGGATGAGATCAGGCAAAAAGTCATCACAGAGATCGGAGACCTGAAGGAGCAGGGACTGAAGCAGTACTATGATCAAGTCAAACTCCACCGCACGGTCATCAACGACTATAAAAAAGAAGAAGGTCTGGTGCGATTGACCTTTCAAACGGGACTCGAGTCATTTGCACGGATAGAAAAAGATGGAAAGGTTCTCTCCGGAGACGCCAATTTTCGCTCGCAGCTGGTCTTTGCCTCCCAATATCTCTATGTACAAGACGAGAAAAAAGTGAAAGACAAGACGGCGCTCGGTCTTACCTGTCCCCAGTGTGGGGCACCCATCACATCCCTTGGAAATAAGGTCTGTGCGTACTGCTCAAGTACCATTCAGGAAGTAAATCTACACGTATGGCGGCTCACGGACTTCCGCCTGGTTTAGGAGAAAGCGATGAAAATACAATTTGTAGGGGTGGGAGCGGCGATCAAGACTATATATCACGGAGCAAGCACGGTTGTTAATGACCACATTTTGGTCGATACGCCTCCCGCCATCAATATGCTGCTAAAGAAGCACAAACTCCACATCGACACGATCTTTATCACACATATGCACGGGGACCACTTAGCGGGGCTACCGTTCTGGCTTCTGGAAAAGTATGTAGAGGCGGACTTTGACGAGGTCAACATCTACGGTCCTCCGGGACTCGAGGCGAAGATCCGCAAATATTTCGAAGTCACGTTTACAGATCTCGACATCGTCAAGTATCCGATCATAGAGGCGGCAAAGTTTCACACCGTGGAGCCCGGAAAAAGCGTAGAGCTGCCGGGACTCAGTGTCACACCGGTGGAAGGGCGTCACGCCATCACGAGCTACGGATATATCTTCCGAGATGACAATACGAGTGTCTACTTCAGTGGGGATACGGAGCTCAGTGAGTCTGTCCTCCAAGCTATTGATGCATCTCACTGCATGGTCATCGAAGGGACGAAAAAAGACGGAAAACTCGATACGCATATTACGCTGGAGGAACTCCTTCCTGTCGTCCGCTCCTATCCCGGAAAAGTGTTCTATATTACACACCGGCAGGACTATGACATCAGCGATCTCTTTGAATATAACCTTCACTTTCCCGAAGAAGGAGAAGCCTTTACTATTGAGACATATTGATTGAAAGGGGACATTCCATGCGAGAAGTCGATATTTTTAACGTGCTTGGGCCGATTATGATAGGACCCAGCAGTTCTCATACAGCCGGAGCTGTCAGATTGGGTAATATTGCCGCCAAGATTTATGGTGAATCCGTAAAGAAGGTAGACTTCTACCTACACGGCTCCTTCGCCAAAACATATAAGGGGCATGGCACGGATATCGCCCTTGTAGCCGGCATTTTGGGGATGGAAACGGATGATCTTCGCCTTCCGCAGGCGCTAGAGCTTGCGAAGGAGCAGGGACTGGTGTTTGCTTTTCACGAAGCGGACCTTGGACTCGTTCACCCCAATACAGTCCGGATGGTGATTCAGGGAGAAGCACCGAAAGTCTCCGTCATCGGCTCCAGCCTCGGCGGAGGGACGATTGAGATCATTAAGATCAATGATACCGAAGTGTCGCTGCGGGGAGATTATCCGACATTGATCATTGAATACCTAGATCAACCCGGCATCATCAGTCGCATCAGCGCCTCTATTGCGTCGGCGGGTGTCAACATCGCCGCCATGAAGGTCTCAAGGATAAGAAAAATGGCGACCATGGTGCTTGAGCTGGATGCAAAGATCAACGGGGAGGTGTTTCAGGAACTGGCATCAGACCCGAGCTTTTTACATGTAGCAGATATTGGAGCGGTGGAGGAAGAAGATGCACTTTAATGCAGAGTGGATTTTGAAAGAATGCGAAGAAAAGAAGAGGCCGATCTCTGATTTCTTCAGAAGATATGAAGCGGAGAACGCTGAGATGACAGAAGATGCTCTCGATGAAGAGATGCTCAAAGTCTTGGAGATCATGAAAGACTCAGCGAATCAGGCGCTTGAGACCCCGACCTTTTCTCTTTCGGGCATGACAGGCGGTGCGGCCGCTAAAGTCTGGAGCCACAGAAAAGAACAAAGTCTCCTCGGGGAGTTTGTGCTGGGTTCTGTCGCACGAGCCCTTTCCACCTCCGAGGTCAACGCTTCGATGGGGAAGATCGTCGCAGCCCCCACAGCAGGCGCAGCGGGGATTCTCCCGGCAGCTCTTGCCGGTGTGCAAGAGAAAATGGGACTAGAGCTTTCCGATCTCCTTCCCGGACTTTATACAGCTGGGGCGATAGGAAAAATCATCGCACAGGAAGCGACAATCAGCGGAGCCGACGGAGGATGCCAGGCAGAGTGTGGCGCAGCCGCATCGATGGCTGCAGCCGGACTGACGGAGATTATGGGCGGAACACCGGAGGAGTGCTTTCATGCCGCGAGCTTTGCGCTTATCCACGTGATGGGGCTCGTGTGTGACCCGATCGCAGGATTTGTGGAATTCCCCTGTTCCCTTAGAAACGCCTCGGGGCTTGTGAACGCTTTTATCAGTGCGGATCTCGCCAAAGCCGGGGTGAAATCATTGGTTCCCTTTGATGAAGTGGTCGACTCAATGTATCAAGTGGGAAGGTCGATGCCGGAAACTCTCCGGGAAACGGCACTTGGCGGCATCGCAGCGACACCGACAGCGAAGAAGTTAGAAGAAGAGTATCTTTAGGAAAAACTCACTGCCTTTTCTGAGCGGGGAAGGTGGAACATCTGTATTTTGTCCTTGCACACGCGAATTAGTGTGTTACAATAGTCGGGCAGCAATCACACCACTCTCTGCTCCCGCAACAGACGGGGGCCAGAAGACCAAAGGGAGGTAACATGAAAAAGTACGAGAGCATTGTCGTATTCCGTCCGGACATGGAAGATGCTGCGCGCGAAGAGCTTCTTGAAAGATTCAAGGGCGTCATCGAGCGCTATGGCAGCATCACATCTGTGGACGACTGGGGAATCAAAAAACTGGCTTATGACATTGAAAAAGTCAGCGATGGTTACTACTATCTGCTGAACTTCGAAGCCAGTCATGACTTGCCGACGGAACTGGAGAGAAACTACAAAATCTCTGACCAGGTCCTGCGCTATAACGTCATCCGCAAGAGCGAATAGGAGGAGCTGTGAATCACGTCATACTCATTGGGCGCTTAGCGGCGGATCCGGAGCTTAGATATGCTGCCAGCTCTGGTCGAGCCGTCACCAATTTCCGCCTCGCCGTCAATCGAGCATTCTCGAAAGAGAGAAAAGCGGACTTCTTCCGCGTTGTCGTTTGGGGCAAACAGGCCGAAAACGTAGCTAAATACCTTAAGACCGGCTCCCAATGCGCCGTAGAAGGCTCCATCCAGATTGAGCAGTATCAGGATCGCGACGGCAACACCCGGTATTCAACAGATATTGTCGCCAACTACGTGGAATTCCTCGGATCACCCAGTGGTCAGAGAGAGGAGAGCGATTCGTATTCTCCCTCTATGCCCAGCGATGAGCGAGACATGGATTTCCCCGGCGTCGACGACGAAGATATTCCATTTTAGGAGGAATCGACCATGGGTTTTAGACCACGAAGAAGAAAAGTATGTTTCTTCTGCACAAACCATATCGATGAGATCGACTATAAAGACGTCCGCACACTCAACCGCTACGTATCCGATCGCGGAAAGATCCTTCCGCGTCGCGTCAGTGGAGCTTGTGCCAAGCATCAGAGAAAGATTACAGCAGCCATCAAGCGTGCCCGCGCTGTTGCCCTGATGCCCTACGTCGCCAGATAAGAATCGAAGACGGACCCCTTTCGCAAGCTCGAAGGGGGTTTTGTTTTCTGCCTAATAAGTCCTCTCAATCCCGAAAACTGCGAAGTTTCAGGGGGTCACTGTGGTATAATATCTACATTACCTCCAGGAAGGAATCATACATGAAAGACAATAACGCCCTTCGAGACCTGACGATGCTGATGGACTTATACGAGATGACCATGTCCATGGGCTACTTCCAATCCGAAATGATCGATCAGATCGTCTATTTCGATATGTTCTTCCGAAGAACACCCGATGAAGGCGGCATGGCGATCGCTGCGGGGCTCGAACAGCTTATCGAATACGTGGAGAACATCCACTTTACGGAGCAAGATATCGACTATCTGCGAAGTGTAGGTATCAACGATGAAGAATTCCTTGATTATGTGCGCAATTTCCGCTTTAACGGAGATATCTGGGCTGTAGAGGAAGGGACACCCGTCTTTCCCAGGGAGCCCCTTGTCACCGTGCGTGCCAATATCATTGAAGCGCAGATGATTGAGACGAGCCTGCTTGTGCTTATCAATCACCAGAGCCTCATCGCCACGAAGAGCAACCGATTGGTGCGCGCTGCACAGGACATCCCGGTGATGGAATTTGGTGCCCGCAGAGCCCAGGGAGCCGACGGTGCCTACTTGGGTGCTCGCGCCGCCTATATCGGTGGCTGCATCGGAACCAGCAATCTCATGACAGGACGTGACTTTGGCGTTCCGGTATTTGGGACGATGGCTCACAGCTGGATCCAGCTCTTTGACGATGAATATGAAGCTTTCAAGGCCTATGCTACCTCGTATCCTGCCACGACCTCTCTGCTCGTGGATACCTACAATACATTAAAGAGTGGTGTTCCCAATGCCATTCGCATCTTTGACGAAGTGGTCGTTCCTTCGGGACATAGACCGCTCTCCATCCGTCTGGACTCAGGTGACTTGGCTTATCTTTCAAAAGAAGCAAGGAAGATGTTGGATGAGGCGGGCTACCCGGATGTTAAGATCATCGCCTCCAACTCCATTGAAGAAGATACGATCAAAGCCCTGCGCGATCAGGATGCAAAGATCGACGTCTTCGGCATCGGTGAGAAGCTGATCACCGCCAGTAGCGACGCTGTCTTCGGAGGCGTCTACAAACTGGTTGCCATCGAACACAAAGACGGGACGATTGAGCCCAAGATTAAAATCAGTGAAAATGTCGAGAAGATTACGACGCCACATTTTAAAGATCTCTACCGCTTCTATGATAAAAAGAGCGGGAAAGCACTGGCGGACCTCCTGACCATCCATGGAGAGGAGATCGACACCTCTAAGCCCTACGAACTCTTTGACCCTGTCTATACATGGAAAAAGACGATCGTCGAGGACTTCGAAGTGAAATCACTGCTTGTACCCATCTTCAAAGACGGCAAATGCGTCTATCCTAAAAAGAGTATTGAAGAGATCCGCGCTTATAGAGAGGCGGAGGAAGCTCGCCTGTGGGATGGCGTCAAGCGAATCGTCCATCCTCACAAGTACTTTGTGGACTTCTCCCTGCCACTCTGGAATCTGAAAAATGCTCTGCTGACCAAGTACTCCGACCGAGGAAGATAATGTCGCGACAAACTCATATGCCGGCCATGCTGATCGGCTGGGCATTCATCTCCATAAGTGTATATGTATCCCTGAGTCTGGGAGTGACAGCTTTCCTGATGCTGCCTCCCATGTATGCATGCTTCCTGAGTTTCTCCTCTCCCCGATGGGTAAGCTTAGGGGCAGCACTGCTCTCAGGGCTCACTCTCACGCTCTTTATGGACCCACTGCACGCACTGCTCTACACGCTGGCAGGCGGAGTCTTTGGCATCGTTGCCTACTCCCTGAGCCATGTGATGGAGAGGGTGGAACTGCTGGTGGTGTTGATGGGGAGCTACCTCAGCATGCTCTACATGCTCTATATTATAGCTGCTCGTGAACTCCTGGGTGTCGACTTGCACGCCGGAGTCAAGACGGCTCTTGTGGAGATGTTTGGAAAAGAACTCACCTCTATGGGGATCAATATTACCGAACTGTTTCGCCAGATCGCGGCGTTGAGTTTCGGAGGGATCTTCATGATCGGAGGGGTGTTGGCGCTCTGGAGCCTCTACATGGGGGCACGGCTCGCTGCGTCCAGGGGGACGCCTGTGAGAGTACCAAATTTTCTTGCGTTTCGTCTGCGGGAGCTGACGCTACTGCCGATCGCGGCACTGTATGCCGTTCTCTATCTCCTTTCCGTCTCTGTCGGAGGAGACTTCTGGCAGATGGCGAGCGTGCTGACCTTCATCCTTCTCTTTTTGTTCTTCCTGCAGGGAATCAGCTTTATCGCCTGGTGGAGAGCAAAGAGGGGGAAGAACAATCGCCTTTTCTACCTTCTGGCGTTTCTGCTGTTTCTGATTCCCATGGGACAGATCGGCATGGGACTCCTCGGTTTTATAGAGAACATGACACAGATGCGAAAGATTGGAGGATAAGCTGGACAATCAGAAGGATACTCAGAAAAGACTGGTCGCTGAGTTTCATATCAATGTTTATTACTATCTGGCCGCCATTGCGGCGCTGATTACGGCGCTGTTCTTTGTGCGCCCCGAATGGGCTTATGCAGGGACAGCCATTCTTCTGATCCTCATCGTCTATACCATCTATAAGAACCTGAAGGCCCGCGCCTGGGTTGACAGCTATCTTGAGCGCATGAGAGAAGATGTCTCCTCTTCACAGGGAGGGAGCTATCTGACGATGCCTCTGCCTCTTCTGGTGGTCGATGAAAAGGGCATCATCCTCTGGTATAACTCCAAAATGCGAGATCGCCTCAACCGCGAGGAGCAACTCGTCGGGACAAAACTCCAGTCGATTTTTCCCGGCTGGAACTGGGAGGAAGTCAAGAGTAGTGAGCAGATGTTCTTCAAGCAGCGCATCCGCGATACGTTCTACAAGGTATTCCACACAGTCACAGAGTCAGCAAATGGAAGTGTCTACACTTTTTATTGGCTTGATGACACCGAAAATGTGCGCCTGCAACAGGCCTATGACGATGAAAAACCGATGTTTGCCTATATCCAGGTCGATAACTTCGACGAGGTAGTTTCAGAGATCGATGACGCCCGAAGACCCTTTCTGATCAGTGAGATCTACACGTTGATTCAGAAATGGGCCATGCGAAACTCCGCCATCCTTCACCGCGTCGACAACGATGAATTCATGCTTCTGATCGAAAAACATCATCTGGAAAACATAGAGATGCGCCGTTTCACCATCCTTGACGACGTACGAAAGATCAGTACCGGCACCCGCATGGCGCTGACCCTGAGCATCGGACTCTCTGTCGATGGAGACACCATCATCCAGAGAGATGAAGGCAGTAAGAACGCACTGGAGCTCGCTCTTGGGCGTGGCGGCGACCAAGCGGTCATCCGGCAGGGCGGAAACTTTGAGTTCTACGGTGGACGCAGTAAGAATGTGGAAAGAAAGAGCCGGGTCAAGAGCCGCATGGTAGCACAGGCCCTTGTCACACTGATCAATGAAAGCCCGCATGTATATATCATGGGGCACAGCTATCCCGACATGGACGCCTTCGGCGCTTGTATCGGACTGTACCGAGCCACTTTAGAGCTGGGGATCCCCGCTTCCATCGTGCTCGAAGAAGCGGCTGAGGCGATCTCCATGGTTTATCAGGAGTTTGGACCCAATCCCGACTATCACTTCATTCGCCCGGAGGAAGCAAAAAACAGAATGACCCAGGATGATCTTCTCATCATCGCCGACACTCACCGGCCTAATTTTACCGAAGCGCCTGAACTGATCCCCCTCACAGCGAGAAGGGTCGTCATCGACCATCATAGGCGCGGGACGGAGATCGTTGAGAGTCTCTCACTCCTTTATCAGGAACCATACGCTTCGAGCACCTGTGAGATGGTGGCCGAGATCCTCCAGTACCTGGGTACAGATGTCAATCTCACCGTTGAGGAGGCCAATGCCCTCATGGCAGGCATCATCCTCGACACCAAGAACTTTGTGTTTAATACCGGAGTGCGCACCTTCGACGCCGCCGCCTATTTAAGAAGGAACGGGGCAAATATGCAGCAAGTGCGTGAGTTCTTCCAGGAAGAACTCGACGATACGATTATTAAGAGTACTCTCATCAGCTCGGCAGTCCTGGTTGGCCCGGAGATTGCCCTGTCCTCTACTGATTTCCCGTCAGTGAATATCAAAAAGATCGTCAGCCAAAGTGCGGATGAGCTGGTTGATATCCGTGGCATCGGGACAGCCTTTGTCATGGGACCTGATCCGGACGGCATGATCTTCATCTCCGCCAGAAGCAATGGAAAAGTCAATGTCCAGGTGATTCTGGAGAAACTGGGAGGTGGAGGCCATCTCGAGACGGCAGGCGCTCAGATGAACGGGGTAAGTATGGAAGAGGCACGTGAGAAACTCCTCGAAGCAATGGAAGAAAGGAATGAATAAATGAAAGTAATTTTGTTAAAAGATGTAAAGGGACTTGGCTCCAAGGGAGAGGTCATTGAGGCAAAAGACGGGTATGCCCGCAACTATCTCATTCCCAAAGGATTAGCCGTCATCGCCACCGAAAGTTCGATTCGTGAAGCAGAGCACCGTCAAAAGGCGCAGGACGCCCGCGACGAAAAGGCTCTTGAGGCAGCCAGAGAACTGAAAGAAAAAATTGAGCAGGAAGTATTCAATCTCTCTGTCAAAGCCGGTGAGTCAGGACGCATCTTCGGCTCCGTCACCAATATGGACATCGCAGAAGCCGTGCAAGCCGCCGGTTATAAGGTGGACAAAAAGGACATTCTCCTCGCCGATCACATCAAAGAAGTGGGACATCACTCTGTAGAAGTGCGCCTCCACCCGGATGTCAGCGCCTGGATCAAGGTCGAGGTGAAAGAGGAATAAGTATGTCGCAGGATTTTCCACAGGATATAAGTGTCGAGCGCTCCATGCTCGGAGCGATGATCCTGAACAAAGCCGCTCTGGCGGAGGGCATCAACGGCCTGACGACAGAGGACTTTCACTACGACACCCATCGCATTATCTTTAAAGCCCTGCAGGATCTTGCGCGAGAGCGGGAAGATCTTGACATCATCACACTGGCAAGCCGCCTGGAAGACAATGGAAAGCTTCAGGGGGTGGGCGGAAGGGACTATCTGAGCGCTCTGACCAGTGAGGGCATCCTGACGTATCACGCCAAAGAATACGTCGATATTTTGCGCGAAAAAAGTCTTCGCCGCAAGCTGATCCAGGTCGGAAAACAGCTCGCCAAAGAAGCAGTGGACAATCCTGAGGGTCAAAAACTCCTCGAGCAGGCAGAGAAGAAGCTCTTTGAAATCTCCCAGCAGGGAGAGAGCCAGGAGCTCATGCCTCTGAAGGACATGCTGCCCGAACTCTATACGCAGATTGAGGAGTTCAGTAAGGACCCCGACAAACTCCGCGGTCTTCCCACGGGTTTTGTCGAGATGGACGCCAAGACAAATGGTCTGCAGAGAAGTGATCTCATCCTCATCGCCGCGCGCCCTTCCATGGGCAAGTCATCACTGGGGATGAATATCGCCCAGTATGCCGCGTTTCACGAAAATAAAAATGTCTGCTTTTTCAGCCTGGAGATGAGCAGGATGCAGCTGCTTCTTCGCATCATCGCCTCAGAATATATGATTCCGCTGGGAAATCTTCTGACCTATCGATTGACCCGCGAAGATCAGCTTCGCTTCACTCACGGCATTGAGCAGCTCGATAAAGCAAAACTCTTCATCGACGATACCGCAGGGATTACGCTGATGGAGCTGAGATCCAAACTCCGCCGCCATCGCCTGGAGCAGGGAGCGATTGACCTGATCGTCGTCGACTATCTGCAGCTTATGGACGGAGGCGGAGGTGAAAACCGCCAGGTAGAGATCGCCCAGATCTCACGAGGTTTAAAGGCCATCGCCCGAGAGATGAACTGCCCACTCATCGCCATCTCCCAGCTATCAAGAAGCCCGGAGGCGAGAAAAGACAAGCGCCCCATGCTCTCAGATCTAAGAGAGTCGGGCGCCATCGAGCAGGATGCGGATTTGGTGATGTTCATTTACCGTGATGACTATTATAATTCAGAGTCACTGGAGAAAAATGTCTCGGAGATTCACATTGCCAAGCAGCGTAACGGAGAGACCGGAACCATCAAACTGACTTGGATGGGCCCCTATACAAAGTTTGGCTCCAAAGCGTTTTTGCGCGATGGCTCAGATGCATAAGTTTCACCTCATCCAAATTTTGGTATCTATATACTATTGGAGGTAACAATGAACTTGACAGATCTGTTTAAAGAAGACAATCTCACTTTTGCAGGAGCGGGTCTCGGTGACATCGCAAAAAGCGCCATCCCCATGCTCCTGATGGGACTCCTCAACAATATCAACAACGACGACAAGGCAGCCTCACTCGCCAAAGCACTGCAGGATCATGAAGACGATGATCTCGATGTGAACCGGGCGGACATGGAAGATGGCAAGAAGATCTTGGGACATATCTTTGGTCAAAACAAAGATTCGATCACCGATGCGATTGCCAGACAGAACAATATCAGTTCATCTGCCGCCAACGATGTGCTGGGAAAACTGGCGCCTGTTGTCCTCGGACAACTCGCTAAAAACACAAAGAACAACCGCTCTCTTGAAGGCATGAAAGACGCCGCGCTCAAAGAGATCCGCAGTGTCGAAGCCGATAAGTCCTCTCCACAGCTGGGCGACCTCCTCGGAGGCATGTTTGGCGGAGGTGGAGGCGGTCTGGCCGATATCTTCGGTGACCTTCTCGGTGGCGGTGCCCCGGCACAGAAAAAACAGCAAGACAGTGGTCTGGGAGACATCCTTGGGGATCTCCTGGGTGGAGGAAGCAAGAAAGACTCCGGTCTTCTTGAAAGCATTCTGGAAGGTGTTCTCAAAAAATAGGAGAGTTATGGCTAAAGAATTTGATTCTGAAAGTCTGAAGCTCTGGTTTGCCTATCATTACCGCTTTCGCAAGTGGAAAGAGACGGCAACCAATCTAAAATACAGAGTGCGGGAGCGTTCGGTAGAAGACGACCCCTTTGAACTTCATGAACAGATTCAACTGTGCATGAGGGTGGGTGAAATCCTCTGGCACCGCTACATCAAGATGGAGGAGCAGATTGTGAAGATGCCTGACTCTCATATTCTCGAGAGAAGGATTCGAAGAGACAAGGAGCTCCACAAACGTTGGATGCGAGAGCTGGGGGACATGGAGTCACGCACCCGCAACTACCTCGACTACCTGACCTACAGGGATCCTGACCCGATCCAGTAGGTCATTTTTTCGACTCCTGCTTTAGGTGTGGAGCGAAGGCAGCAAAGGAAGAAATGAAAGAGATCACCATCACGAAAGATATTGCTAAGCAGCGAGTGGACCGGTACATAAAGAAGTATTTAGACCGGGCGACTCTCAGCTTCATTTACAAAATGATCCGAAAGAAAAACATCACGGTGAATGGCAAAAAGGTCTCTGAAGACTATTTTCTGGAAGAAGGCGATATCCTACAGCTCTTTTTATCTGACGAGACCATAGAAAAGTTCCAGACAAAGAAGTCGAAAAGACGTGCGAGATCCCGGCTGGATATCATCTATGAAGACGAGAACATCCTCGTGATCAATAAACCCGCCGGCCTGCTGTCTCACAGCACAAGAAAAGGGGACTTTGAGAAAAACATCGTAGATTCCCTCATCGAGTACCTGATAGAAAAGGGAGAGTATATTCCCAGATTGCAAAACACATTCACTCCCGCGATCATCAATCGACTGGACAGAAACACCTCGGGAATCATCGTGGCAGCGAAGAATTACCAGACACTCAAAGCGCTCAACAAAGCCATGAGGGAGCAGGAGATTAAGAAGTACTACTACACGATCGTTCAAGGCAGAGTGAAGGGGCAAAGAAATGAAAAAGCCTTCCTCTCAAAGATTGAGTCAAAGAGAAACCGAGTGAAGATCAATCAGCCGGGTGGGGATGAAAAAGAGATTCAGACGATCTTTCGGGATGTAAAGGGAAGTGCAAACTATACCCTTTTAGAAATCGATCTCGTGACGGGAAGGACCCATCAGATTCGGGCGCATCTGGCACATCTGAAACTCCCTGTCGTCGGAGACAGGAAGTATGGAAACCCTGCCGTCAACCGCAAGTTTCTGGAGAAGTATCAGGTGGAAGATCAGCTGCTCCACTGCGGGACGATGATCCTCTCCGGGCTGGAAGGCGATCTTGCCTACCTGAATGGACGGCGCTTTGAAGCGAAAGTTCCGGAGGCGATGGAAGCGATTATCGAGGATTTGTTTCGGGAAGAGATGTAGTGGGGCATACCGTTTGAACCCTCCCGACAAAACACATAGAAAAGCGGAATAAAAGAAAAGAATGGAGAGAAGATGCTGAAAAGAAACGAAGTGAAAACGGAACAAACATGGGATCTCACAAGTCTGTTCAACACAGAAGAAGAGTACGACAAAGCCCTCAAAAAATATGTCGAGGAAGCGGGAGCTTTTGCTTCCAAGTACAAGGGACAACTCCATCAGAGCGATGTATTGATAGAAGCTATGAAAGTCTATCGAGGGCTGCTGGAGCAAATCGGAAGACTCGCTGCCTATGTCACTCTCCATATCAGCGCCGATCTGAATGATCCTGAGAACAATGAGCGAAGAAGCGGTTTTGTGGCGAGCGTCTCCGAAGTGCAGACAGCACTGAGCTTTTTGGAAAGCGAGATCAGCGGAGTGGACGACGAAACGCTCGAAGAGATCCGCCGCATCTCTCCTGAAAACAACCACTACCTGCTTCAAATTCAGAAAAAGAAAAAGTCGCGGCTGCATGAAAAGAGTGAA
This sequence comes from uncultured Clostridia bacterium, assembly GCA_937880545.1. GTDB lineage: Bacteria > Bacillota > Clostridia > Peptostreptococcales > Acidaminobacteraceae > DUVM01. The sequence goes on from CALFKA010000068.1 coordinate 14,628, forward strand.
GAGACCATAGAGGCTCTCTCTCCTGTCATTCATGCCACGATGCCCCTATATAATAAACTCAAACTCGCAGATATGGACTTTGGATCCTTCGAAGTCGATGGCAAGACTTATCCTCTGTCTTTTGTTCTCTTTGAAAATGAATACGATTATGAGCTTGATCATGACGTCCGAAGAAAAGCCTATGTACAGTTCTCGGAGACACTCAGTAAATATAAGCACAGCATGGCGTTTAACTACCAGACCCACATGACAAATGAAAAGATCATGGCAAGACTTCGCAGCTATGACTCGAACATGTCCTACCTTCTCGATGAACAGGATGTCACCCGAGAGATGGATGATCGGCAGATCGATGTCATCATGAAAGAGCTTGCGCCTGCCATGAGGAAATATGCGGGACTCTTGCAGAAACGTCACGGTCTGGAGAAGATGACATTCAACGACTTAAAACTCGTGATCGACCCGGAATTTGAGCCCGCTGTCACGCAGGAAGAGTCCAAAAAATATCTCGTAGAGGGACTCGCGGTGCTGGGCGACGAATATATTGAGATGATTGAGCGCGCCTTTAAAGAGAGATGGATCGACTTTGCAGTAAATGAAGGCAAGGCAAGCGGTGCTTTCTGTCACAGCCCGTATGGAGCGCATCCCTTCATCCTCATCTCCTGGGCAGCAAAAATGCGGGAAGTCTTTGTGCTCGCCCACGAACTGGGTCATGCAGGCCACTTCTTCCGCTGCCACCAGAAGCAGAACATCACGGACTGCCGCCCCTCGATGTACTTCATTGAAGCTCCTTCGACCTTCAACGAACTCCTTATGGCCAACCATCTTCTCTCCGTATCGGAGAGCAAGAGGATGCAGCGCTGGATCTACTCGACAAAATAATCGTTGGAAATGAAGTAAACTACAGCACTCACAGTGGAAACCCCGAAGATCGGAAGAGCACACGTCTGAACTCC
>CALFKA010000069.1 GCA_937880545.1 uncultured Clostridia bacterium
GCTCTTCCGGTCTAGATAGAAGCTTCCCACACTCTTGAGGCCTTTTTCTTCAAGTCCTTTTGTATAAAGACTGAGTTGCAGATCAACGCCTGTATACACCTTCGAGATATTGAAGGATTTGTTCCCGCTCTTGTAGTCCACCAGAAGAAAGTACTGGTCCTTCTGATCGACCCTGTCGGCGATGCCGAAGAGCGAGAAATTCTCTCCTTCCAGGTGTAGTTCTTCTTCAAATCTCGCAGGTAGGAACTCAGTGTTTTGCAGATGGAGGCGGATCATCTCAAGGACAAAGCGGCAGACAGACTTCGCTCTCTCCAGGAAGTACTCACTTGTCGCACTTTCTCGAAAAGGAGCATAGCGCTTTAGCATGAGAAGCTCTGCAATCCTCACCTCCAGCGCTTCCTCCAAGTCAACATCCCCCAGGACCATGTCTTTTACCACCTCTTCTACAATGGCGTGGTAGAAGCTCCCCAGATCTACCTTCTCTACACGGAAAACTTTTCTCTGGTAGGCTCGCAAATCATGACGCATGAAGTAGCGAAAGGGACAGGAGCCAAACGTCTCTAGCGCCGTCGCAGAGGTCCTCAGGCGCCCATCAATCTGCCTCACGATAGGAGAAGGCGAATCGGATGTATGGAGTTTCTCTACCCAACTCTCCAGAGTCTCCTGGCTGAGCCCATGGATAGTTTCTTTCTTTTTCTGCGCATAGGCATTCATGGCATAGCGCAGACTCATCGTCTTGTTCAGGTAGTAGTGATTGTCGAGATAGCCTTCGGAAGAACCGGAAATCGGTTCAGTCGAACTCATATCGATCGCGCGGTCTATATAAAGGGAAGGAAGTTGTTCATTTCCCTCCATATCGGAGAGGGCGTAGCTGAGCAGGACGTGATCCTGTGTGAGGCTTAGTTGTGTATAGAAATCCAACTCCTCTCCTTTTTCCCGCAGATAGGAAAGGTCTGTGTAGCCCGGCACCAGTTCCGATATCTTCTCTCGCTGCGCTTCTTCTAAAAGGAGCTGACGAGAATAGTCTCCCGGCAGAAGCCCTTCGTTGACGCCACAGACGTAGAGCAAGCGAACGGGAGAAGCAAGAGAGCGGGAAAGATCACCCAAGGAAACTTCTGATGCCGAGGGAGGAATGATGGCGACGGTCAGTGTCGCAAGAGCCATCTGCAGCCTTGTGAGAAAGCGCGTCAGGGAGATCAGCTCGTCGGTAGACAAGGCGGCCAATTGCTCCAACGCTTCATAGAATGTGTTCCAGATCTGCGAGAGCACCGATGCCTCTTCAAAGTGCGCACCTTCTTGATATAAGAGCGCCTCTTCCTCGATATGAGCGCTGAAGTTGAGCTCGCGCAGAAGTGCTTTGGTCAATTCACAGTACTCCCTCGCAGGAGCACTGGCAGGAAGGCTTTCCGAAGCAAAGCGGATGGGGATGCTGAGGTAATCACTGCGAAGCGATTCCACTGCCTCAGGAAACTCCTCAGAGAAGCCTCTCTCCGCAATCCCTTCAGTCAACACATAGTTTTCAAAGATGTCGAGTTCTTCCCAGCGTCCGGGAGGAACCATATTTTTCAGGTAATTGAGGGTGAGCTCTGACGGAAAGCCTCTTTGCATCGCGCGAAGCAGGGAGAAGACAGCCTTGATGATGCGTGTATGCAGAATCAAGCGCCTCTCATCGCGAAACAAAGGAATCTCCAGCGTCGAGAAGACGTCTGTAAAGACGGGACCGTACTGAACCAAGTCAGGGCTTAAGATGCGCACATCCTCAGGTCGGAGCGTTGGATCTTCTCGGAGCCGCTTCAGGATATCGAGTCCGATATACTCCGCTTCACTGTAGGGGTCTCTAGCTTCCAGGAGCTCGACAGGAAAGGGCTCCTCATGATACGAAAGCCCTGACACCCCCCTCGCAAACTCCACCAGCGGTGTCGAGTCTGAAGAGATGGTCTCTTCCGTTACATGGCTGAAATAGCCTTTCAAACGGTGAATCAACTCCAGGATCGGCGCGTAGAGCTCCTCTTCTTCACAGGGAAGAGACAAATATATGATGCCGGTATGCGCCTCCATGGCCTGGAGCATGCGGATCTCCGGAAGCCCCAGATTTTTAAAACCGAGCACCCAAACACTGTGGAGAGAATAAAGAGAAAAGCGATGACCTTCTCTTTCAAAGAGTTCCACACTCTGAAGGACATCAAAGTACTTGCCCCTGAGCTGCTCCCGGTACGTGCGGTACAAGTGATGCAGGTCGATAAGCCTTCTGTGTGAGAGGCTGTCGCTCTCTACGCTCAGGACCTCTTCAAGATCTTCCGGCATGACCCCTTCCCGCTGGAATCGCCCGAAAAGACTGCGGAGCTCCTCCAGAAACCCTTCATGTTGGGAGGCCTTTCCCAGAAGCGGAAGCTCCCTGCGCTTCTCCCTCAAAATCTGAGACAACAAGATGCGCTCTCCCGCCTGCGTGATGAACTCATTTCCGGAGAAGATCTCAGTGGAGAGTCGCGCACGGATGCGCTCAAAGCTCGTCACTTCCTCAAAAAAAATACCCGGCTTTCCCGTTATCTCCAGGTACTCCTTCTCTAGGGAAAGAGTATTCTGAGAGGGCGTAAGGAGCGTGGAAAACGTGTCTTGTGAAGCGATTTTTTCATACATTACACGTCGCTTATGAAGACTCTCTCTTCCTTTAAAGATGTGAAGCACGCGAACCTCCTTTGGCGCGGAAAAGGTAGAGGAAAATGGAAAACAAAAGGGTCAGGACGATCGTTATCAGCAGAAACCCCAGAAAGAATTCCTCCTGTAGCAGCTGAATCAGGCGATGATCATACGTAAAGCCCCAGTAGGGATTGTCAAACAGGAGCAGATGCATCCAGAGAAAACTCTTCTGAAAAAACAGTGCTGCCACGCCAAAAAAAGCAAAGAGACCCAGCGTCGTAACAATCTGTTTTCCGAAAATATCCCTCGGAGAATAGCGGAGAAGTCCGATTCCAAGCACCAGAAGAAGACCTAAGAAGAGTCTTTGCATATCGCGAAAGATCATCCTCACTTCCCACATATGGAAAATCTCCTGCGCTTTAAAGACGAGCTCATCTCTTAAGACGACAAAAAGATTATCACTTCTTTCGAAGAGATAGTCGCGAATCTGATCTGTCAGTTGTTCAATCTCCGATGCTTCCCAAGGAAGTTCCTCATAGACGCCGCTGAGTCGGTACAAAAAGTAATAGGTAGGACCGAAATCAGCGAGGAAAAGAAAAATCCCCAGAAGCAGACAAAGACTCAGAGTAAGGGCAATAAACCAGCGCATACATGCTCCAATAGTAGTATCATAGCTGGCTTTAAGTATAGCATAAGGAGGCCGTGTTCCTCTCTCCAATCAGCGCAAACACTTTTTCTCCGGCACCGAAAAAGGATCAGATGAGGCAACTCGCTGATCCTTCTTTTCCTGGAAATATAAAAGCCGGGAAGAGTTACTCTTTACCCGGCTATGGAGAAAACTATTTTGCTCTTCGGTATGCTGCACCGTTTACCATAGACTGTCCCTTCAAGCGGAACATTTCGCTGATCGTGACGACGCTATAGCCTCGACCCTTCAGTTCGTCAATCGCCTGGAGAGCTCCGGTGACAGAGGTGGAGTGTGTGTCATGAATGACGATAATCGCTCCATCGTGCGCCGCTCTTAGAATATTATTTTTTACCCTCGCTGCATTTCTATACTGCCAGTCTCTTGGGTCAACATCCCAAAACACAACTGACATCCCCTGGCTGCCTGCGGCTCGCGTGACATTCCTGTTTGAAGAGCCGTACGGCGGGCGGAGAAGTTTGGGCGTTTCACCGGTAATTTTCCTGATCTCCGAATTCGTCCATGAAATTTGCTTTATGATAGAGTTCCAGCTGAGACGGTTTAAGCTAGGATGATTCCAAGAATGATTCCCGATCTCGTGCCCTTCATCATAGGCTCTTTTAATAGTGGCAGCATTGCTGCCTACCCGGTTACTAAGGACAAAGAACGTCACTTTGGCATTGCGAAACTTTAGCCCATCAAGGAGTCTCGGAGTGTATCGGCTGGGACCATCGTCAAAGCCAAAGGCAATCAGCTTGTTGCTGGAGGGAGGGGGTGTCGGTTTTGGAGTAGGAGTCACCGCAGGGGGTGCAACAAAGGTTACTGTTGCCAAATCCGATCGTACATAGCCGACACGACTCGATGAGTACTGAACTTTGTACCACGGAAAACCGTCTTTAATCCTTATCTGAGGTTTCCAGGTAGGTGAACCGAGTCCCGGAATTCACCTGTGTAATGATCGACGATTGCAGATTGGGGCCGGTGCGGATGCGCACATAATTTTTGTTGATGGTAAGCACACCTGAAGAGGCAGGTTTCGGTGCCGTAGGTGAAGTAGTGGTCGGAGCCGGTGGTGCAGGAACCGAATCGGGAAGTCTCAGAACCTGACCGACACGAATATAATTGGGATTTCGTATACCATTTAAACGAGTGAGAACCCCGACGGTCGTTTGATGGCGCCTAGCGATTGCTGATAGAGTATCACCGGAGCGAATTCTATAGGTACTGGCATAAGACAAAGGTGTAACGATCAAAATAATGGACATGAGGACTAGGAATAGGACAGTTGCTTTTTTCATGCCAGCTCCTTTTAAATCTATGGGATTAATACTCCTTCTCTATGAATAATTATAAGTTGAATCCAATTTTTAGATAATACTCTTTCGGGTACACTACATCCTTTGAGTCGACGACAAATCCCTTTCTATGTGACAATTCCCTAGCTGTCTGATGGATACTCGTCACGGAACCTCCCTATAAAGCGGTACTAGTTTTCACCCTACAGTCATTAAAAAAACCCACGAGAAAAAGTGAATTTCTCCATGGGTTATTCCGGGAACATTCGGTACTAGTTGTTTTGCCTCTCGTATTCACTCCTGAGCATAGAAAAGAGCATCTGATCGAGGAACTTACCCTCATAGAAGTAGTTTTGCCTCATCGTCCCTTCATGAATGAGCCCGACACTCTCATAGAGATGAATAGCTCTATGGTTGTGAGGATAGACGTCGAGGTAGAAGCGATTGAATCCCAGGTCTTCAAAGCAGTGCTTCAGGAGAGCGTTGAGTGTCTCTCGACCATAGCCACTGTCTTTTTTTAGAAAAGCAAATCTTCTCAGAAGATAGGTCTTACTGTGGAAGTCAAGTTGCACCATGGCATAACCGATCATCTCATGGGGCTTTCCCTCTTTTTTGTCGTAGATGGAGAAAAGCCGGTAGTTTTCATCTGTCCGATGGAATTCGTGCTCCTCAAGGGTACTTACAAACAACTCCGGTCGATTCTGCGGGTGCTGCTCGATCTCCATGAGGCGGGGCAGTTCTTCTGCTGTTGTTGGAATAAGAAAAAGCTGTGGTGTCTCTATCATTTGTTGTTTTCCTTCTTCAGAGAAAGAAGGGCTCATAGCCCTCCCCTACTCTTCTGATTTTTCCTGTAGTCTTTGGTGAAAAGTTCGCTCGACCTGCGGGCTCCTGAGGCGCGCACACCCGGGAAGGGAGCTTCCCACAAGAGGTCTGGCATACTCAAGAAAGGCTTTCGTGACGTTATTGCCTTTTTTATTAATGAACGCTTTATCCATGACCTTCGTTTTTGCTGCCACCGCTTCCAGAGGCACGAGCTGGTACTCGACAGCGTAGTCGCCTACACGCTTAATGGCGACCGATCCACTTAGGCTGTCTCTTCCAAACTTTGCAGCCATGGCGCCGACTTCTCTAGCTTCTCTTGCATCGACATCCGAGACGACGCCCATGAAGGAACGCTGGGGGTATCCGTACGTGTCTGCTCTGACGCGGGAAATACCGAGTTTGTCCTTAATCTCTTGGGAGAGCAGATCGCCAAGCGCCCCTGTACCTGAAAGCTGTACGTTTCCATGGGAGTCAGCTTCTGCTTCCACAAGTTTTGTGATAACCGGAACACCTTCTTCATCACAGATCCCTTCGCTAACGGCTACTACGCATCTGCCATATTTGTCATACGCTTCTTTGACGTCTTTGAGAAACTCTTCCATGACAAAAGGCACTTCCGGAAGGTAAATCAGATGCGGACCGTCATCGTCAAATTTCCTTGCCAGCGCACTTGAAGCCGTCAGAAAGCCTGCGTGACGCCCCATCACGATGCCAAGATAGACTCCACCTAATGAGCGATTGTCCTGATTGACACCCTGAAAGGCTTGGAGCACGTAACGGGCGGCTGAGCCAAAACCGGGGCTATGATCATTTTCCATGAGGTCATTGTCAATGGTCTTGGGGATATGAACAGCAACTAGATCATAATCCGCTTCATCGGCAAACTCTTTGACAATGCGTACTGTATCAGAAGAGTCGTTCCCTCCGATATAGTAGAAGTAGCGCACATCGTGGTGGCGGATCACCTCGAACATCCTGTGACAATACTCTTTGTCGGGCTTCACTCTCGTTGAGAGCAGCGCGGAGGCCGGTGTGCAGGCCACTTTTTCGAGGTTTTCCTCTGTCTCAAAGTCAAGATCGAGAAAGTTTTCGTTGACGATGCCGTCGACACCTCGAAGTGCCCCATACACTTCTGTGACATTTGGATTGCGCCGAGCCTCAAGGATAGCACCGACAAGCGACTGATTGATGACAGCCGTCGGTCCTCCCCCTTGCGCAATGAGCATTTTGCCTTTCAGACTCATAAAAACCCCCTGTATGTTGTTGGTATCTATTCTTTCATCCTAACACTCAAAGTATACCATTCTTTTCTTAAGATGGGTTTTCAGGTAGTATAGAAGAAAACAAACATGAGTGAGGAACTATGAAAATTCTTGACGCCTGGAAAAAAC